>JAOUGY010000268.1 GCA_029865445.1 Acidimicrobiia bacterium
CTTGAAGATCTCCTCGGGTACTTCCGCTCCACACCTCACGAGAGCGATCCGCCAGCGTGGTGATGCGCCCAATGCCCAATGCAGAGCGTTCACGGTGATGGAGCCGAAGCGGTAGGCACCCCACCGGGGTTCGACTCCCATCAGGTCGAGGAGCCGCTTGGGCGTGATGGCGAGTGCTGCCTCCGACAGGACGGCATATCCGAGGCGGATGGGGGGCGTGAGTGGGGGTCGGCGGAGGAACTCCATCGTCTCGTTCATGCCGGGAGATCCCCCGACGTCCGGGTGCTCGGCCACCCACGAGGCCAGCTCATGGGCTGTCCGCGGGAGCGGGTCGGCGTCGAGGAGCCGGCCGACTTCCGCCTGCTCGGCGACGAATCGATCGGCTTCCCGGGGTGAGAGTCGCTCCCGTCCGTACGCCTGGTTGGCAGCGAGGAACGAGTCGGTCAGCGAATTGTGAACCCATGCGGCGAGGTGGGGATCGGTCGCCGAGTACGGCTCATTCCGATGTGACCGACCCCGCACGGGTGCATGTGCCCGCCGAACGACGCTCACTGCGGCCTCGACCTCGGGCATCGCGCCGTAGCTCGTCGCAGTGACGTAGCTCGCCGTGCGGGACAGTCTCCCCAAGGGGTCCTGGCGGTACGACGAGTGATCGCGGACGCCCGCGACGACCTCCGGATGCGTGGACTGGATCATCAGAGCTCGGATGCCGCCGACGAAGGTCGCCGCATCGCCCATGACTTTCCACGTCACCGAACCCGGGCCGAAGAGTCCGGGGTCCCCCGGGTAATCGAGGGTCTTGGCAAGTGGATCGGCGGAATGGGCGAACAGGGCGGTTGTGCTTGCCACGATCTTGCGGCGCCACGCATCGATCATTTCCACAGTGTCCCATTCCGTCACCGGAATCGGGAAACGACCTGTCACAATCCGGTCATGAGCCTGTACGTCGAACTTGCGGACGGTGTGGCTTCCCTGGTGATCGACAGGCCGGCGCGGCGCAATGCCTTCTCGGAGTCGATGTGGGATGAGATGCCGGGGCTGATGGCCGGGTTCGGCGTCGACGATCGGGTGCGGGTCGTCGTCATCCGGAGTGCCGTGGACGGGGTGTTCTCGGCGGGTGCCGACGTGGCGGAGTTCCAAGGCGCGATCGATCGCCAGGTCGATTCGAGTGTCGACAGGATCCGGAGGGCGTTCCAGGCGGTCATCGACATCCCCAAGCCGACGATCGCTGCGATCTCGGGCGCTTGTCACGGGGGTGGCGCCGGCCTGGCGACCTGTTGTGACATCAGAATCGGTGATCAGTCCGCCGAATTCTCGATACCTCCTGCGCGGCTCGGCGTGCTGTATCCGTTCCCGGTGTTGAGGCGGCTCGTGTGGATCATCGGACCGGGCGCCGCCAGACGCCTCCTCTTCACCGCTCGAACCTTCGATGCCGTGGAGGCCTCACGGCTCGGGTTCCTCGACGAGGTGGTCCCGACCGGGGACCTGGGCGAGTGCTCCGAGGCGCTCGCCCGGGAGATGGCAGCCAATGCCCCAGAAGCGATTGCGGCGATGAAGCGAGTGATGAACGGCCTCGAGGCCACCGAAAGCCAGATCGCGCAGCTGGCCATGGATCTCGAACAGACGGCTTTCCGCAGTGTCGAACACCATGAAGGCGTCGCAGCGTTTCTCGAGAAGCGCCTTCCGCGCTACTGATCAGCGGAAACGCTCGATGGCGAAGGCGGTCGCATCGACTCCGTGTCGGGCCAGTTCCTCGGGGACAACTCCCTCGAGAATCAAGCCCGCTGCGAGCATCCCGGCCGCTGGCGCCGTTTGGATCCCGGTACCTCCCTGGCCTGCCAGCCAGAAGAACCCCTCGTGGCTGGGATCGAACCCAATCCCCATGCCTTCATCGCTCAAGAAAGACCGCAATCCCGCCCACGAGGACCGCACGGTTCGGATACCCAGGGTCGTGGCTTCGTTGATCCGTTCGATGGCGATAGCGATGTCGAGTTCGTCCGGTCGTGCATCGCACGGACCAACAGGAGTCTCGTCGGCGGGTGAACAAAGGAGCTGGGAACCGTCCGGTTTGAAGTAGAAGTCGTGATCGATGTCGGCCACCAGCGGCCAATTACGCCACCCGGGTTCGCCGGGCACCATGAATGCCGTTCGTCGCCGAGGCTGGAGACCGATCGGAGGGATGCCGGCGAGACCGGCCATCTCGTCGCACCACGCCCCGGCGGCGTTGACGATCACCGAACACCCGATGTCGTTCCCCGTCGCCGTGCTCACCCTCCAGTCACCGCCCCCACCGCCGATCCCGATCACACCGGCGTTCACACGGATCCCGCCGCCCGATCGGCGAAGGCCCTTCACGTACATCTGGTGAATGGCGGCCACATCCATGTCGGCGGCGTCTGGTTCCCATACCGCGGCCTCGATGAGTTCGGTGCGTAGCGATGGTACGAGCTCACCCGCCTGTGCCGCGCTGAGTCGTTCGATCGGAACTCCGGTCGCAAGACCCTCGGACACGATCTGGTCGAAGTGATCCATCTGGTGTGGCCGGGCGATCATGAGGGAACCGCGAGGGGACAGCAGCGGTTGCTCGCTCAATCCCGGCGGTGGGTTTTCGAACACGCGCCGCGACGCCTTCGAGAGGGCCCGCACCGACAGGTGGCCGTAGTTCTCGAAATAGAGGGCCGCCGACCGGCCGGTGGTGTGATAGGCCAGCTGGCTCTCACGCTCAAGGAGAACCACGGAACGGCCTGCGGAGGACAGATAGTGGGCGGCGGTCACCCCGGCGATACCGCCCCCGATCACGACGATATCGAACCGCTCCATGACATCGACGATAGTCCCGGCCCGCACCCGGTTTCCGCCGACACCGGCCCATGTACGGCATCGATGTCGTGATCTCAGTGACCGGCTGTACGAACCTCGACTCTGGTGATCCGCCGGCCCCGGACACTGGTGACTCGGAGAACGTGATGGTGCGTAGCCACCTCGTCGCCAACGTGAGGGATACGCCCCAGGGCGTGCATCACGAGGCCGGCGACGGTGTTGTACTCCGTATCGTCGAGCTCCTCGTCGATCAGGTCGGCGAGATCCTCGATGGGGAGCGCTCCGTCGACCGACCAGTGCCGATCCGCGACTGCGGTGACGGCAGTACCGCCAGGTGCCTCGGTGATCGAACCGAGGAGTTCCTCAGCGATGTCTTCCACCGTGACCAATCCCGCGGTCCCCCCGTATTCGTCGACCACGATGGCGAGATGGATGCCCGTTGTCTGCATCTCGGTCAGCAGATCCACGACCCGCTTCGACTCTGGCACGGCAAGTGTGGGCTCGGACAACGGACCCACTTCCAGTTCGTGCCGCCGGGGTTCGGGGACCTGGATCAGGTCGCGGAGACTCACCATGGCCGTGACGTTCTCGAGAGAATCTCGGAACACCGGCAGACGCCGGTGCCCGGCCTCGAGTGACACCTGCAGAGCCTCGGCGACCGGCGCGGTGTCCCGAATCGCCACGATGTCGGTCCGCGGAACCATGATGTCGTCGACTTGGCGATCGCCGACCCGGAAGGCGCGATCGATGAATCGCAGGTCGTCGGGGGTTATCTCGCCTTCGTTGGCTGCAAGGCTGGCGAGCATGCGTAATTCGCCTTCTGTGACGGTAGGGGACGTGACGACCCCCTTGCCGGGCATCTGCAGGTCCGCGACCCACACGAGCACTCGGACCATGGGGCGGACGGTGGCCTCGAGGATCGAGAGCGGGAAGGCGAGTGTGAGCGCCACCCGATCGGCGTGGCGGACTGCGAACGTCTTTGGGATCGCCTCCGAGTAGATGAAGAGAACGACAGTGAGGACGATCGAGGCGATCGTCACCCCCAACCCGCCAGGGAACCAGCGCTCGGCGAGGATCCCCGCAATCGTCGCTGCCACTATCTGGCTGAGCAGCGCGGTCAGGAGAATGGCGTTCAGGACCTCCGGCAGACGTTTGTTGAGCGCCTCCAGCCGGCGTGCTCGGCGGCTTCCGCCTGCTGCCATGGCCTCGATGCGGACCGCCGGGATCCGCAAGAACGCAGTCTCCACTGCGGCCACGAAGATCGACAGTGCGAAAGCCGAGAAGAAGAGGATGACGAGGGGGACGTCAGCCGGGTCCATCAGTTCGTCTTCGCCTCCGTCAGCGCCCCCCAGACCCGTCCCGGCGTCAGCGGCATGTCGATGTGGCCGACACCCAGATGGGCGACCGCATCGAGTACTGCCCCGTAGACCGCGGGTGTCGAGCCGACGGTCCCTGCTTCGCCGATGCCCTTCACGCCCAGCGGGTTCGACGGGGACGGCGTGTGGGTATGCCCGAGTTCCATGGCCGGGAGCCCCACTGCAGTGGGCAGTAAGTATCCGGTGAGGTTTCCGGTCAGTGGGTTTGCGGCGTCGTCATATCGGAAGTCCTCGAAGAGGGCCTGTCCGATGCCCTGAGCGATGCCGCCGTGGATCTGGCCGTCGAAGACGAGGTGATTGACGATCAACCCGGCGTCGTCGACCGCGATGTGCCGGCGAAGCGTGACTTCACCTGTTTCGGTGTCCACCTCGACGATGCTGACATGGGTTCCGAACGGGACGCTCGAATGCTCCTGTTCGTAGGTGTCTTCGACACGGAGGCCGGGTTCCATGCCGTCCGGCAGGTTTGCGGGATCGGAGGCCAGTGACGCTACCTCCGCCCACGTGAGCGCCAGGTCGGGAACACCGGACACACCGATCGTGCCGTCGGGAGCGAGAATCACGTCCTCGACGGCTGCCTCTCGATGGTGGGCCACGATCGCCCTCGCCTTGTCGAGGACGGCTCCGGCGGAATTGTGAATCGCCGACCCGGCCATCTGGAGCGAACGTGAGCCCATGGTTCCGCCACCTCGCACCACGCTGGCGGTGTCGGCCTGAATGAAGCCG
This sequence comes from Acidimicrobiia bacterium, assembly GCA_029865445.1. Lineage (GTDB taxonomy): Bacteria > Actinomycetota > Acidimicrobiia > Spongiisociales > ZC4RG35 > JAOUGY01. The sequence continues at coordinate 4,923 of JAOUGY010000268.1, forward strand.
ATGTCGGCGATCGGGATACCCAGAACCCGAGAGACCAACTGGGGAAACGTGGTCTCGTGACTGTGCCCGTGGGACACGGCCCCAGAGAACACCGTTGCCGTACCGTCGGTGTGGACGTCAACGGCGCCCCAGTCCTTGCGACCTCCCGGGGCTGTGACTTCCACGTAGCTGGCGATCCCGATTCCCAGCTGAATGCGATCACCGGCCCCTCGACGGACCGCCTGTTCCTTCCTGGCCTCAACGTACCCGGCCATGTCGAGCGCCTTCTCGAGTGCAGCTCGATAGTTGCCCGAGTCGTACCGTTCGCCTGTGGCGGTGACCCAAGGGAAGGCTTCCGACTCTTGGAGATTCCGCCGCCTCACCTCCGCAGGGTCCATCTGCAGCTCGGCGGCGAGCATATCCATCACTCGCTCCAGGGTCACGGTGGCCTCCGGGCGGCCCGCCCCCCGGTAGGCGTGAACAGGTGTGGTGTTGGTGACCACGCTTCGGGAGCGGTAGTCG
>JAOUGY010000269.1 GCA_029865445.1 Acidimicrobiia bacterium
CGATGCAATCCCCAACAGCCGCCTCGAGATCTTCCCCGACTGTGGTCACTGGCCCCAGCACGAACACCCGGAACGGTTCAACGATTTGTCGGTGCGGTTTCTCCGAGGAGAGTTGTGATCCGTCGCGGGTACGTCGATGTCTCTTTCGGACAGCTTCACTATGCCGAGGCCGGGCAGGGTGCACCGATCGTGCTGCTCCACCAGACACCCCGGTCGTGGGACGAATACCGGGAGGTGATTCCCCTCCTCGCCGGTTCGAATCGGGTGATCGCCTTCGACACCGCCGGATACGGCAACTCCGACACGCCGCCGGCAATCTCGATCGAGGCGTTCGCGGATGCCGCCGCCGAGGCGTGTGCAGCGCTCGGGCTCGGCCCGGCGTGTGTTGTCGGTCACCACACGGGTGGGGTCATCGCCATAGACATGGCCGCCCGGCATCCGGGAGTGGTGGAGCGGCTGGTGCTGTCGTCGACGCCGTTCGTCGACGCCGCGGCCCGGGAGCGCCGGAGCTCGAGGCCTCCGATCGACGACGTGGAACGAACAGACGACGGCTCGTTCCTCGTGGACCTGTGGAATTGCCGCTCCTCGTTCTACCCGCCCGGAGAGCCCGAGCTCAAGGAGCGGTTCGTGCTCGATGCCCTCCGCAACCTCGACCTCGCCGAGGAGGGGCATCGGGCGGTCAGCCGGTACCGAATGGAAGACACGGTGGGCATGATTCGCCAACCCGTTCTCCTCATCGGGGCGGCCAAGGATCCGTACGCGTTCGGGGAACTGGTTCACTTCCGCGCACGCTTCCCGGAGGCGTCGGTGGCCGTGGTCGAGGAGGGGATGGTTCCCCTCATGGAACGTCAGCCTGACGAGGTTGCCTCCCACATTCTCGAATTCGTGGGCGCGTCACGATGAGCCTGCGGAGCCTGTTCCAGCCAGAGACCATCGCGGTGTACGGAGCATCCGCCACGGATTCGGCGAAGCTCGGCAACACGTTGTTGAGGAACGCCCCGCGGGTGGAGGCCGGGTGCTGGCGGTCCACCCATCGGCGCCCGCCATCGACGGAGTCGACGCCGTGCCGACGCTCGACCGGGCCGTCGACCTGGCGCTCATCTCCGTGCCGTCGGTGCGGGCCGAAGTGGCCGTGGCCGACGCCGCCGGTGCCGGAGCCGGTGCGGCGATCGTGTTGTCCTCCGGGTTCGGGGAAGCGGGGCCGGAAGGGAAGGCCGCCCAGGACCGTCTCTCCCAGGTCGCCCGGGACGCCGGCATGCGCCTCGTCGGGCCCAACTGCATGGGGGTCGTGAGCCATCTCGGAGACGGAAGATGGCTCAACGGTTCGTACTTCTGGGCGGTTCCCTCGGTCCCGGGCGGGCTGTCGTTCGTGAGTCAATCGGGAGCGTTCGGAGGCATGTTCTTCGCGCATCTGCGGTCGTCGGGCCGGGGCCTCTCGCGGTTCCTCTCCGTCGGCAACGCAGCCGACGTCGGCTCTACCGACGCCCTGGAGTGGCTGGGCGATGACCCCCAGACGACAGCCATCGGGATGTTCATCGAAGGGATCGGCGACGGGAGACGATTCGTCGACGTTGCCCGGCGCATCACGCCGCACAAACCGGTAGTGGTTTTGAAGGCCGGCAAGGAGCGGGCAGGTGCCAGGGCCGCGGCCTCTCACACGGGAAGCATGGCCGGCTCCCACACCGCAGTCAGGGCGGCCTTCCGGCGGGCCGGTATTCTCGAGGCAACCGACACGGACGAGTTCTTCGGGCTCATCGATTCGGTCGACTCCAACCTGGCTCCGGTGAAACGGGTCGCCGTCGTCACCATCTCCGGCGGACCTTCGGTGCTGGCAGCCGACGCCGCGGAGCGGGCCGGGTTCGAGCTGCCTTCCCTGGCCGACTCCACCCTCGACCGTCTTCGATCACTGGTCCCGGACTTCGCTGCGGTCGGCAATCCCATCGACCTCACTCCCCAGTGCCCACCAGCGAACTTCGTCGAAGCGATCGAAGCCGTCTACCGGGATCCCGCCATAGAGGGCGTCATCGCCATCAACTGCGGACTGGACTTCGTCGAGTTCGGACAGGGGGTGGCCCGTGGTGTCGCGGCAACCGGCAAACCGACTACCGGATTCGTGCTCGACGCACCCCGGGTCGCGGCGGCCATGACCGGAGCAGGAGTGCTTCTGTCGGCGTCGCCGGAACGGGCCGTGGTCGCCCTACAGATGGGAGCCAGGAGATGACACCGCTCACCGAGACCGAATCGAAACGTCGCCTCGGGTCGACGCTTCCCACTCCGGAGGAGGTGCTGGCGGCGAGCGTCGCAGAGGCAGAAGCCTTCTGTTCGGCGATCGGAGAGCCCGTCGTGGCCAAAGCCTCCGGAGTGGCTCACAAGACCGAAGGGAATCTCGTCCGGCTCGGGGTCACGGCCGAGGCCATGGCGGGTGTGTTCGAGGAGTTGGCCGCAGCCGGAGACGGCTCGGTGTTGCTCGCCCGCCAGGTCAAGGCCGACGTCGAACTGATCGTCGGGGGATATCGGGACGAGACCTTCGGGCCGGTGGTCACCGTCGGGATCGGAGGGGTTGCCGCCGAGCTCTTCGGGGACATCGTGGCGATCCTGGCACCTCCGGAGCCGGGCGAGGTGGCGGAGGCCGTCGCCACATTGCGGGGCGCCTCGTTGCTGGCAGGGGTCCGAGGGCGACCGCCCCTCGACATCGCATCGCTCGAGGTGGTGGTCACGGCAGTGTCGGATCTGCTTCTGGCCGATCCCGGCGTTGTCGAAATCGACTGCAACCCTGTGATGGTCGAGGACGGGCAGGCGGTGGTGGTCGACGCGTTGGTGGTGGTGGTGTGACCCACGTGTGCGCCGGGGTACGTCTGGATCTGGCAGAGATCCTGGCAGCGATTCGGGCTCTCCACTATCCCAAGGTCGACGCTTTCCGGCGGGGAGGGGACTGCCTTCACCGGCCCTGGTAGCCGAACAGATCCGGGCACTAGTCCGGAGGTGCAAACCTCCAAGGATCATTGCCCGTCAGGCGCCGCCGAGGACACTGTTGTCACGGAGAGCGCTCCGGTGGTAATTCCCCCTTCTACCACCGGGGCGCTCGCCCGTTTCTCACCTGTTGGCTCGGCAGGGTGCCACCATCGTGACAGCGTCGCTGTCGTCGTAGACCGCGTACTCGTCGCTGGCCGCATCGAGACCGACGGCACATCCCCGGACGATCGTCACCTCCGAGGCGCCTTCGGAGACGCGATACCCGATCGACATCGGCATCTCGGTGGGACCGTTCGGATCCATCGTGGCCCCCCACCCGGACCGGACGTTGCGGACCAAGGCGTGGGTCAGGCGGACGTTCTTCGAATCGGTCATGACATCGAAGCCCATGGCCGAGCCTTCCATTGCCTCGAGGTTCCGCGCCGAGGCCCGCGTCACGATCACGTTCTCGGAGCCGGCGAAGGTGTACCCACGCACCACCGATCCGCCATAGCCGTAGATGTTGGCGAGGGGATGAGAGAAGTCGTGCATGTAGTCACCACACGTCATGTCACCTTGACGACCCAGGTTGACCAGTCCGTCGACGCTGGTGTTGACCATGCGAACGTTCTTGGCGGCGTCCATCTTGAACCCGATGACTCCCTTGTTGACGTGGAACATCGAGTCGCCGTTGCAGTAGTAGGCCGCACCGATGTCGGCGAGCGTCTCCGACCCCGGCGACGCCTCCACCCAATCCAGTACCGAGGCCGAGATGTTCAGCCGGGTGATGTCGAGGTGGGTCCCCGAGAACTCGCCGGATGCTGCGGCCTTGGCCACGAGAGCTTGCGCGTTGGCGACTGCGTTGCCCGTGTAACGGGCGGCGTGATCGTCGAAGCTCGACACCGTGACGGGCTGCCCGGTATCGGGGTGAGCGTTCCTGATCTGGAATACGGCTCCGACCGGGTCGATGGCAGCGGTGCCGCCTGCGTTGAGAGCGATCACCTCGTTGATCGCCGCCCGCTGGTCCTTGACGTGGACGTTGGTGAACGAGACATCCTGCGAAGCGATCTTGGTGACGCCGTCAGGGATCGTCGGGAAACCGTTGACGGCCACGCCGATGTTGTTCACCAGGAACGAATAGGAGTTGCCGTCCAACAACCCGTACTTGTTGGCGAACACCGCGTACTCGTCCGGGTGCTCGCTCGGATCGATCTGGGCGAACCCGCCGGGGGAGAAGGCGTCTTCGACGACGTCCTCGTGCACGGCGTCGATCGCCGTGCGAAGGCGGTCTCGAATATCGATGGCGGTGAGTGCGGATCCATCGACGGTCAGCGTCGTCGGTGACCCGGATGCCACCAGGTGCTCTACGTACGGTTTGATGAACTGCGCAGACGAGAAGGTGCCGAGGACGGGCACGTCCTTCCGGTTGACCGCCGACACGTTGCGAACGGTCAGCCCGTCCACCCCGTTGAGCGCAACTGCCGCCACCTCGTATCCATCGAAACGAATGCCGGAGACCGTCACGTCGGCATTGGCATTCCCATGGATGCCGTGGTGTGAGCTACGACCGATGACGCCGTTCTTGATCACCACCCGATGGGCGGCGTCCAGCTCGGTCCCGAACGAGGCTGGACCCTGACCGGGGATGAACGGCTGGTCGGCGAGTTCTATCACCGCAAAGAACCGCTGCAGGAGCGCGTGTTCGGCACTCTGTTCGATCGTGTGGCCTGCCAGGTCGAGTACCACGTCGTCGGCGGTGATGGCGATCGCGGCGAAGAAGCCGACCCCGAATCCGGCCGGATCGTACCGAGCGTCGAGCGGGCCGCCCGGTGCGAATGCTCCGGGGTCGGTGTGAGCGAACTGGGTCGGCAAGGGCATTCCTGCCCGGTACGCGTCCACGGGCACCGTCAAGTCGAGGGCCGATGCGACAACGGGAGGAATGAGACCGGATGTGACTGCGACGTCGAGCGTCGCCGGTGAGTTCGGGTTGAAGCTGATGTCTTCACCGAGTCGATACACGCCGGGTTGGTCGATTATGTAGGTCCCGTAGGTGAAGTCCTGCTGGGTGAGAACCGTGACCTCTGGCTTGGCTGCGTGCGCCGGCGCCGGGGGCAGCATCATCCCGGCGATCACGCACGCCAGTACGAGTATCCAGTACTGGCGTGCGCTGCCCGAGCGCCGGACCTCCCAAGTCCGCCCATCCATATGCATCCACCCATTCCCTCGAACTGGTGCGAGCCCCACACTCCACCGGCCAATTGTCCGAAACCCGACAATAGCCGTTCCCATGCAACCGTGGTTGAAAAAACGGTTGTCCCCCGGAAAGGGGGGAAGGGGGCTTCTCAACGCGGGAGTCGGGTTTCTTGGGTGGCAGGTCTCTTGGGATGGCGCCGTTGCGAGTCTTCGAGTGCCGGCGGGTTTCGGTTGTTCACCGCAGACGGTGATCGGGCGTTGAGCGTTCC
>JAOUGY010000270.1 GCA_029865445.1 Acidimicrobiia bacterium
ACGCAGCATACGGTCTTCGTCGAGGGACGGAACCTCGTCCAGCGAAGCCAGGATCTCGGCCCGGATCGGCTCGAGGTCCTCGGCGGCCCGGGCGGGATCGAACTTGGCCTCGAACAGGTCCACGAGTCTCCCTGTGACCGTGGAGTGCGCCACGAGCGTGTCATTGACGTACGCCACCGTGAACACCGGGGTCACCCGACGCCAGTAGGTCCGGTAGGCCCGAAGGATCTCGACCTGGTCGATCCGCAACCCGCCCACGATGACCAGCCTGTTCAGGTCGTCCGATTCGGACCGCCCCGACCACACCTCTTCGAGAGTCGCACGGACCCGTTCGGCGGTGTCGTCGGTGTCAACGAGCAGACGTCCGGGACCGAGGACTCCGAAGTCGTGGATGAAGAAGTCACCGGCGCCCGACAGCCGAGTCGGCACCTCCTCGACCACCTCGAGCCCCAGGTCCACGAGAGCCGGAAGCAGTTCGTTGAGTGGCCGCTTTCCTTCGGTGCGGTACAGCGTGATGCGCGTGAGCCGGTCGACCTGTTCCCGCTCCCTCTCGTTCTGGATTCCCACCAGGCTCGGCTCAGGCGATCGTTCCAGCTCATCGAGTCGCTGAATGTCGCCGGCAGCGATCTCGGTGGATGTGGACGCCGTGTAGTAGTCGGGGAATCGTGATGCCCACGTCTCCGCCAACCGGTGCGATTCGGACGCTCCCACCCGGGTGCTCAACTCGTCGACGATCTGGTCGGCCCACGAACGGGTCAACGCGATGACATCCGACTCCAGTTGATCGTAAGGCACCTCGGGCAGGTCGTGACCCTCAACCCAGATCGTGAAGTGGATCTGGGCGGCATCGCTCTGGCCGAGCGCGAGGTGATAGTCCGACGACGCGCCATTGAACCGCTCCTCGAAGAGGCGTTGCAGCTTCCTCCGCAAGGTGGCGTTGAACCGATCACGCGGCAGAGCGACGAGAACGTGGACGCTTCGTTCCAGAAGGTCACGGCGAACGAACAGACGTACCTGGTGGTTCTCCTGCAGGGCCAGCAGGCCCATGAGAGTGCTGCGCAGGCCTTCCACGGGCGCCACGAAGAGATCGTGTTTGGAGAAACCCTCGAGCAGTTCGACGAGAGCCTTGTGGTCGTGGGAGCCCTCGATCAGGTCCTCGGCAATGACGATGGAACTGAGCTTCTTGCGAATGATCGGCGTTCGCGACGCCGGCTCCATGTACGCCTTCGAGGTGAACAGACCGATCAAACGGGCTTCACCCTTGGTCGCACCGTCGGGCCCGACGATGCGCACACCCACATAATCCATACGGGCGCGACGATGAACCGGTGAGATCCGGTTGGTCTTGGTGATGACTAGCAGATCGCCCTGGCGATACCGATCCGCCAGCTCTTCCGGGAGAGAGGAAAGCAACTTGGGCTGCGCGACGTGAGAGCGCTCGTCGTCCGTGAGGATTCCGAGGCCGCTCCCCTGCACCGCCTGGACGGCGGAGCCTTCGGCGGTGTCGACGAGTTGGTACTCCCGGTAGCCGAGGAATACGAAGTTGTCTTGTTTCAGCCACTGGAGAAACGCGACGGCTTCTCCGATGTCCCCGTCGGGAAAGTGGCCGATGGCCACGCGGACGAGATCGATGAGCCGATCGGTCTTGGCAACCATCTGGTGGAAGTCACGTACTGCACCTTGAACGTCCTCGAGCACACGAGCGATCGCATGTTCGAACGCGGGCAGGTCGGCGTCAATGAGCCTGCGGTCGAGTTCATAGTGCTGCACCGACTCACGGGTGATGGTGTGTCGGGCGTGCCGGACGGCGAGGAGCGCGCCGTCGGGGGACCGCTCGACCCCGATCACCGGGTGGACGACGTTCACCACCTGCAAACCATGAGCTTGGATCTCGTTCGTGACCGAGTCGAGCAGGAAGGGGGCGTCTTCGATGTTCACCTCGACGACCGTGCCGGACACCTCATACCCGTGCTCGTCCTGACCGGGATTGAAGGCACGCACCTTTACATCGGAGGTCCGGGAACGGATGAACTCGAACAGCGTGCGCACCTCGGCCGCCAGGCGGTCCGGCTCCTGGACGTCTCCTCGCTGGAGCCGGGAGATGTAGGCCTTCGTGAAGGCAGAGAGAGCGTCGAGATCACTCTCGGGGGCGTCTCCCTCGACGACCTCGAGTACGGAGAGAATGAGCGATTCGTCTGTCACGAGAGATCACGCTAACCCACCGGCGGACGAGGTGTGCGGATTCGCGGAACGGACCCGTCACCCGCGTTCGTGCTCGCCCGGGAACCTTCGGCACGCCGGCGTCGTTGCGAACGAATGGCCGTCACGATTTCCTCTCCCCAAGTCCTTCGAAGACCCGCTCTCACGATCGCTCTGGCGACGCTGTGTGGCCTCTCCGTCGACCTCCTGGCATGGGCACGTCCGCACGGGCCGGGGCTGGCCATCGGGCTTGCGGCGGTGGTCACCACCGTGTGGTGGCACATCCGTGGGTTGGCGGATCTTCAGACCGCGACCCTGCTCACCGGCGCAACCGGGTTCGCCCTCGTCCCGGTGTGGAGGGACTCGACGACCGTCGTGGTGCTGGCTGCACTCTCCACGATCGGTCTGCTGGCCGTCGCCGTGGCCCGGTGCGGGGGGACCGACCTCCGGCGCTGGACGTTGGGGACCTACTCTCTGGCGGCCACCGAGCCGATCATCGCCCTCGCCGAGACGATCGGTTTCCTGTCTCACGATGCCGCGTTCGGGCATCCGGCGGTTCGCGCAGGCGCCAAGAAGGTCCTACCCCTGACCCGAGGGTTGGTGCTCCTCCTACTCACCGGTGGCTTCTTCGCGCTGCTGTTCGGATCAGCCGATCCGATTTTCGCCGATGTCGCCGCCCGCGCGTTCGACCTCGATCTCTCCGTTGGCCGGATCATCCGCGGCCTCGGCGTCTCAGCCGCGATCGCCTGGCTCGTGATCGGCTCGAGCCGGCGAGCAGCCGCGAAGAAGACCGACTCTCCTCCCTACAGCCCGAAGGGTCGCGGCCTGCTCGAAGCCCGGATCATGCTGACCGGTATCAATGCTCTCTTCGCCGTATTCCTGGTGATCCAGTTCCGGTTTCTCTTCGCCGGTGTTGCCGATGACTACTCCACGTACGCACGCCGTGGGTTCTTCCAACTGGTTGTGGTGGCCGCGGCCGTAACGGCTCTGATCCTTGCGATGGACTGGCTGGTCTCACGTCGCGACAGAGTCCTCGATGTGCTCAGCGCGGCACTGGTGCTCCAGACCTTCGTCGTCATGGCCTCCGCCCTCGTCCGGATGAATGCGTACACGACGGCGTTTGGGCTGAGCGAGCTCCGCCTGTATACGACGGTGTTCATGATCTGGGTCGGGATCCTGCTCGTCGCCCTGATCACGGCAGTGCTCCGTGGCGATCGGAACCGCTTCGCGCTCGTGGCTTTCCTCTCAGGCGCCGCTTTCATTGCAGGACTCGTGGTCGCCAACCCCGATGCCCGGATCGCCGACGTCAACATCGACCGTGGACTGGCCGGTTCCGAGGTGGATGTGGACTATCTGGCGTCGCTCAGTTCTGATGCGATCCCGGTGCTGGTCCGACGCGCTGACGAGCTCGACGCTCCTGATCTCATGAGCCGCCTGGAGGCGAAGTTGGCCGACGAAATCTCGACACATGGCTGGCGCTCGTGGTCGTTCTCCGATCACTCGGCAGCCCGGGCGATCACCGCTGACCAGCCCCCCGGGGGCAGCTGAGAACCACCCGCCGCTCGACACGGCGTCGGGAACCTCCGAGCGATAGGCTTGCCCCGCCGTTCAGCCGTGGCGGTCGGGCGCCACCCCACACCCCCTCCTGCCCGATCCACCAGCCTGCGCCCCCTCAGGCAGCGGCAGAAGCGACGGCACAAGGATCGGGGCCCCTCACACGAGGGGCCCCGATCGCGTGTCCGGGTCGTCCTACAACGAGCGATCAGCGGTCGACGTCGCCCATCACGGGATCGAGCGAGGCGATGGTGGCGACGGTGTCGGCGACCAGCGAGTCGGCCATCATGATGGGCAGCGCCTGCAGGTTCGTGAACGAAGGCGCCCGGGTGTGCATCCGGTACGGCTTGGCCTCTCCGTCGGCCACCAGATAACAGCCGAGTTCCCCTCGGGGCGACTCGATGGCGAAGTAGGTTTCGCCGGCGGGCACCTTGAATCCCTCGGTGAAGATCTTGAAGTGGTGGATCAACGCCTCCATCGACTCGTCGATCCGCGCCCGGGGCGGCGGCGTGATCTTTCGATCATCGATCCGGTAATCACCCTTCGGCATCCGGTCCATGGCCTGACGCACGATCTTGATGCTCTCGTGGATCTCATCGACACGGACTCGATAGCGGTCGTAGACATCGCCCTTGGAGCCGACGGGAACATCGAACTCGTATTCGTCCAGCCCGATGTACGGGAAGGCTTTTCGAAGATCCCAATCCACTCCTGCCGCCCGCAAGGTGGGCCCGGTGATTCCATACGCCAGGCATTCCTCGGCCGTGATCACCCCGACTCCCACCGTTCGTCGCAGCCAGATCGGATTGTGCTCGAGCAGGTCGTCGTATTCGGCGAGCCTGCTCGGGAGCGTCTCGAGAATCACCTCCACGTCTGCACGCCACCCGGGCGGGAGGTCGACGGCGACTCCACCGGGCCGGATGTAGTTGTGGTTCATCCGGAGTCCGGTGGTCTTCTCGAAGAACGAGAGAATCTGTTCTCGTTCCCGGAATCCGTACAACATCATCGACAGCGCACCGATGTCCATGCCGTTGGTCGCCAGAGCCACCAGGTGCGAGGAGATCCTGTTCAGCTCGGTCATGAGCACCCGAATGGTCTGGGCCCGCTCCGGAACCTCGATTCCGAGCAGGTTCTCGACGGCCAGCGAATAACACAGCTCATTGTGCATCGGAGCCAGGTAGTCCATGCGAGTGACGTTGGTTGGGCCCTGCATGAACGTCAGCGTCTCGGCGGTCTTCTCCATACCGGTGTGGAGGTACCCGATGATGGGTTTGGTGCGCCGGATGATCTCTCCGTCGAGCTCCAGTTGCAGCCTGAGGACGCCATGCGTCGACGGATGTTGCGGCCCCATGTTCACGAGCATCCGCTCGTCGTCGGCTGCTTCTTCGTCGAAGAGATAGTCGTCATCGATGACATTTCCGAGCTGCTCGCGGAGCCGGGCTTCGGGCTCCTCCACCGCCATCTTCTGCGCGCCCTCGTCGGTGGCAGCCGTCTCCCATTCGAGCCTGGCGGGCTCTTCGGTGCCTGCAACCCAAACGTCGATGGTCTCTGTGTCGTCGGGAAGTGTGGTTGTGGTCTCGTCGCTCATGGGCTTTCCTTCAGCGGCCTCAGGTGACCTTGTGGGACGACTTGAACTGAACGGGGACCGCACC
>JAOUGY010000014.1 GCA_029865445.1 Acidimicrobiia bacterium
TCCTTGATCACCTCGACGAAGCGCGGACCTTCCTCAACGAGGCTCGCTCTCTCGAACCCGAACACCGGGCAACGGTGGTCACTGCGAGGGACCGCTACGAGCAGGCGGTCCGCACGATCATCGGCGGTGGAGTCGAGTCGGGCGAATTCGCAGCTTCGGTCGACCCGCGCATGTCATCGATCTACCTCTTGTCGATCCTCAACGCCCTCGACCGGTGGTACCGCCCGGAGGGCGACCTCGATCGGTTGGCCCTCGTGGACTCCCTGATGGAGTTCACGCTGTCGGCACTAGGGGCTGCACCGCAATAGCATGCCACCGTGGCGGAGTTGAAACCCGGGATCAAACGGACCGACGAAGTGACGGTGACCGAGGAGATGTCTCCCGCTCACCTGGCACCCAAAGTGGTGCTCTCGACTCCCAAGATGATCGAACTCATGGAATGGGCGGCGACCCTGTCGGTACAACCCCTCCTCGGCGAGGAGAAGACCACGGTGGGCATCCACGTCAACGTGTCGCACGAAGCTGCCGCTCTCGGAGGAGAGACGGTGGTCGTCTCCTCCGAGCTTGTCGACGTCGACCGCCGCAGGCTCACCTTCGCCGTATCCGTTCGGGTCGGCGACCGGGTCGTCGGAAGAGGAACTCACGAGCGGTTCGTGATCGACCGCGACTGACGGTCAGTTGTCCCTTTTCAGCTTGCCGCTGCCATTCTGATGGTCGCCGGTACGCGGATCCGTCGCATGGTGGACGCCCGGTTCCAGCACCCACCCCGGGCACTCGCGCTCCTTGCAGTTTGTCATTCCGCCGAGGTCCAATCCTGAAAACGGGTCGCCGGCGGGCAGGGGCACCAGATCGAGGGTGGTGGGCCCCGCGGGCTCGTCCGAGCCGGTCGGTAGCCCAGCGTCGCCGGAGCCGGGTCCATCGATCTCTGGGTCGCCGGGTTCGGGGTCGCCGGGTTCGGGGTTGCCGAGTCCTGCCGGAGTGCCTCCACCGGATGGGTCCGTGATATCGTCGACCGAGCCCGGGTTGGGGTCGTCGATTTCCGAAACCTCCTCTGGTGTCTCAGTCGGCGCCACTTCACCGGCATCCTCCGTGGGCTCCACCTGGTCGACATCGGAGTTGTCTCCGGTGTTCGAAGCCGTTTCGTCGATGTAGGTGAATGCCGCCGGCAATACACCACGCTCACCGGTCACGACGTCCACGACCTCCACGTCGACAGGGCCGGCCGCATGCGACGCCGTCTCGACCACGGCGAAACCATCACCAACGGTGACGAGCCTGGCGGGAGCGTTCCCAAAGCTGATGACCGGGCGAGAGGGGATGTCACCCACCACCGTGACCGTCGTACCACCCATGACCGAGCCGTGATCGGGGTTCACCCGCACCAAAGCGATTGTCGGCACCGGCCGTTCTTCTTCGGGGCTCTCGGCGACGGGGTCTTTGGCGTCGACCTCGGGGCTGCCATCTCCGTCGACGGCCATGCCGTCGACAGGGGCTGGATCATCCTCGTCCACGGGTGACTCGCTGTTCTCGGAGGGGTCCCCCTCCGTAGCCTCGTCCGCGGGCTCGGATTCGGTTCCCGGATCGCTACCGGGCTCGCCGGCCTGGGGCTCGGGGGACTCAGAGTCTCCGCCACCGACGGCCGGGTCCTGCCCGACACCGGAATCCTCGGGGTTATCGTCCGGATCGGCTTGCTCGCCAGGATCGGTCTCCTCGCCGGCGGGAGGTTCGGCTTCGACCGGATCTGCGTCGGACGGCGAGTCCTGACTCAGCCCGGGCAGCTCCCGAATGATGGCCGGGTCGACACGACCAACCGTGAAGAACACGGCCGATGGGTCACCCAACGTCACGGGCCGCTGAGGATCGGACATGTCGACCAGCTCTATCACGCCGGCGTAGGCGCCCTCGGGCAATGCGATCTCGAGATTCAGGACCTCGGTGCCGCGAACCAGCGCGGAACGCTTTGACCGGGTCAGTTCCTCGGTGACGAACACACGTCCCGTGGCATCGGTCTCCACCGTCCCGCCGGCGGTATCGATGGAGAGGCCGGTGACGGCCATCGGCCGTCCCTCGACCCCGGCCAGCATCGTGAACCGAAATCGAGCAGGCGTCTGAGGCGGTACGGTGAACGGGTCGTAGACGTGAGTACGGATCTGGACGGGATGTGCCTCACCGGGCTCGAACGAGTTGAAGTCGACGAAGGTGTACCCCACCGAAGGCGAGAACACCCGGGCCTCCACGGCGCCTCCCACATCGAGGCGCGGACCGGCCGCAATCGGCTTGGCGCGGTCGACGAGGGCACCGACGACGTCATCGACATCGGCGTTCGGCTCGGCCGACCACAGCAGGGCAGCCGCAGCCGCCACGTGGGGCGCGGCCATCGACGTTCCAGAGAACGTGGAGTAGCCACCGGGCACAGTGGACACGACGTGCTCACCCGGCGCCAGCAGATCCACCGGTCCGCCGGTGTTGGAGAACGAGGCGAGGGCATCCGTGGCCGTGGACGCACCAACAGTGAGCAGGTTGGGCGCGTCGAGCGACGCCGGGTACACCCGCTGGGCAGCGAGATCTGCACCGTCGTTGCCGGCGCCGGCCACCACCAGTACTCCGGCGCTGCCCGCGGCGGCGATGACACGCTCGAGTACCACCGCCGCGGCGGGATCGGATGTGACCCACGATGCATTGATGATCTGGGCGCCGTTGTCGACGGCATAGGCCATGGCCTCCACCGCGGCCGACAGCGTCGGCGATTCGTCCCCGATCTTGAGCGGCATGATCGTCGATTCGTACGCCAGACCGGCCACGCCGATGCCGTTGCCGGCTCGTGCCCCGATGATTCCGGCGACGTGGGTTCCGTGTCCGATCGAGTCCTCGACGTCGGCGGTACCGTCAGCGAAGTCCCATCCCGAACAGTCATCGACATACCCGTTGGCATCGTCGTCGACGCCGTTCCCGCACGTTTCGTCATCGTTGACCCAGATCGCTCCGGCGAGATCCGGATGGGTCACGTCGACGCCGGAATCGACAACGGCCACCACGACGCCGCCGCCACGGGCGCGGTGCCAGGCTCGGGGCCCGTTCACGTCGGCATCGGCGACGCTCTCGATCTGGGTCGACGTACCCAGGTTTTCCAGCGGCCACTGCGCACCGAAGTACTCGTCGGCCGACGCGCCGGCGATTGAGACGTCCTGAACGGCTTCCTGCACACCCGGAACCGCGGCCAGCTCTTCGGTCGACATGGTCGACGCAACGAGATACGTGTCAAACCCGAGCGACCGGACCCCGGAGACCTTCGAGTTCGCGACCAAAGAGGCGAGGGTCAGATCCTCGTCGGTGAGATAGCCCCCCGGGTCGATCGCCCTTCGGATCTCTTCGGCGTCGGTGGAGTCCACGTCGCCATGATCCGGATTGATTTCGAGCGTCCCATCGTTGTCGATGAGCCGTCCCGGTGTCTGCGATTCGGGCGCGAGCGTGACGATGTGCTGGCCGGCGATGCGGGACTCCGCGGCCCAGTCGAAGAAGCGTGGGTCGGGGGACTCCACGGGCGGAGGTGTGATCTCGGAACCGATGCCCACGAAACCGATGACGAGCGAGGCCGAGAGGATGGAAACAGTCGCTCCGAAACCGAGGCTGTGCGCCCGCAGACTTCTCACCATTTCGTGCGCTCCTTCGCCGATTCACCGATCCGTGGTCGGTTCCCTGTCGGCTGAAGCCGTCGATCCATTAGGGGCGTCGACGGACTGCTCGGTCGAGCGCCCACACCACAAGAAAGAGGGCCGGTCCCCTGGGGACCGGCCCTCTCTTCGATTCGACGTTGTCGGATCAGCTCCAGCTGACTCCGCTGCTACCGCGGCCGCTCATCGTCGAAGCGGTGCTGGTGGAACCGTCCGAGGTCGAGGTTGCTCCGGTTCGAGCGCTGGCGATCCCCGGAAGGATCATCATCGCCGCCAGGATCGCCGCTGCGATCACACGACGCTTGCTTCCATCCCAGCTCAGACCTTTGCGTTTCATGATGGTGCCTCCCAATGCCCTGATTGATGTTGTTCGGTGTATCGGTCGGTCTTCGTCCGGACCTGAGGGTCAATACCCGCGGACCCTTCCGCGCTAGTCACGGACCGCCGGTGCGGCCGCTCGGGCCAAGAAAAACGGGGCCGGCCCGAAGGCCGGCCCCGCTTCTCCTGGAGTTCAACTCCAGCTGACGCCTCGGACCGCACGTCCCGTCGTGTAGCTCTGGGTGAGGGAGCTATCGCTCGTACCCTGGTCGGCCGACAGAGAGCCGCTCCGAGCCTGGGCCACACCCGGGAGGATCATCATCGCCGCCAAGACCGCCGCTGCGATCACTCGACGCTTTCCTCCGTCCCAGCTCAATCCTTTGCGCTTCATCTCCGGCCTCCTATGTCCGCTGCAAGATTCGATGCCGTCACTCTCAGTGATCGGCTTCCCACTGAACGAAACCGGAGAACTAAACGGGTCACCCCCCAACGGACTAGTCACCGCTGTCGCCCGGCGGTCAACGCTGGTCGCGCAGGAAACGCTCGATCTCCGCCGCCAGATCCTCGCCCGACACGACGTCGGAAGTGTCATACAGCTGCTCGAGTTGTTCGACCATCGCCGAGACGTCAGCGCGCTGTGCCACCAAGTCGTCGAGCTGAGTTCGCTGCTCTTTGGCGCTCACCGCGAGATCAGCCGTGTCGAAATCGAGACCCAGGTGATCCCCGACTCGCTCCGCGACCGCCAACGCCGCCGCAGGAAACGCCGCCCCCACGTAGTTGGGAACCCTCGCCCAGAACCCGATTGTCGCCACCCCGGCGAGGGCCATGGCATGTTCGAAGGCGCTCACAGCGGCACCGGGTACACGCAGAAGGCCCTCCGGATGAACCCCGGTCAGTCGGTCCGGAGACGTCGACGTCGTCATGACGGTCACAGGGCGCGTGTGGGGAGCCGCCCATGGCACGCCCCCGACGCCCACGAACTCGACCACCCCCCAGGCGCGGGCGGCATCCACCAGTGCGCCGCACATCCGCTGCCAGTTCCAGTTCGGCTCCGAACCGGTCATCACGAGAATGTCCCTGCCCTCCCAGGCCACGCGGGTCACGCTCAGCTGGGGCCATGCGACGGACGACAGAACCCCGTCTTGGAAGTCGATGGACGGCCGCAGCATTCGGTAGTCGTACAACAGGTCGGAATCGAACCTGGCGACTGGGACCGCGTCCGACCCGGCGATGACCTCGGCCGCGAGGGTCCCGGCGGAGCCGGCGTTCACCCACCCATCCAGTGCGACCACCAACGTCGGGGTAACGAACGGGCCCTGGTCCAAGATTTCGAGCATCGACGGACAGGGTACGACAGCTCGTGGATCCTTGCGTGCCCGGTTCGCATCCTCGGTGGCACTATCGGTAGCCTCGAATCATGGGCGAGACGATCGTCGTCTGTGGCGCCGGACTTGCCGGGGTGTCCACGGCCTTCCATCTCACCGAACTCGGAGCAACCGACGTGGTCGTGTACGACCCGCGGCCACCATTGACGCTGACCTCGGACAAGAGCACCGAGTGCTATCGCAACTGGTGGCCGACGTCGGACATGATCGCTCTCATGAATCGCTCCATAGACCTCCTGGAGCAGTTCGATCAACGGTCGAACGGATACTTCAACCTCAATCGGCGGGGCTACCTGTACGTGACCGCCGATCCGACCCGGATGAAATCGCTCACGGCGGAGGCCCACCACGTCTCGAGCCTCGGAGGAGGTCCGGTCCGAGTCCACGACGCACCGGACACCTACTTACCGGCATCGGACGAAAGCGTAGGCGTAGGGGCACTCGATGGAGCCGACCTGCTCGGCCCTGCCGCCCTCCGCGCCCATTTCCCGTACCTCACCTCCGAAGCGGTCGGCGCCGTACACGTGCGGAGAGCGGGCTGGATGTCGGCCCAACAGCTCGGTGCATGGATGATCGCGGAAGCCACATCGAAGGGCGCTCGATTCGTCAGCGCAGAGGTGATGTCGGTCCACATCCAGAACGGGGGGATTGCCGCGGTCTCCACCTCGGACGGATCGACCCAGCAGACCTCGGCGTTCGTCAATGCGGCCGGACCGCTCATAGGGAAGGTCGCTCAGCTCGTCGGCGCCGAGCCGCCGGTGCATTCCGAAGCCCATCACAAGTTGTCGTTCCGCGACTCGAAAACGACCGTTCCCCGGGACGCGCCGATGCTCATCTGGTGTGATCCACAACGTATCCGATGGAGCGACGAGGAACGGGACCTACTCGCGGAAGCCGGCCGGCCGGACCTCGCCGGCCTCATGCCGGGGTTCTGTCACGGCCGGCCAGAGGGCTCGGAAGAGTCCCCGTGGATCCTCGCCCTCTGGGAGTACGAGCGAACGGTCACCGAGCCCGTGTGGCCGATGCCCGAGGACGACATGTACGCCGAGGTCGTGATCAGGGGAATGGCCACCATGGTCCCGTCGATCGCCGAGTACCTCGACCACATGCCCCAACCGTTCGTCGACGGTGGCTACTACACGAAAGCTCCGGACAACAAGCCCCTCATCGGAGCGATCGGTCCTGGAGGCTCGTATGTGTGCGGTGCGATCTCGGGATATGGCGTCATGGCCGCCGCTGCCGCCGGCGAACTCGCAGCCCACTGCGTGTTGGGCACCTCTGCCCCGATCGACCCCACCCCGTTCGAACCCGCCCGATTCGACGATCCCGACTACGTGGCAACGATCACCGGGGCAGACGCCGGCCAACTTTGAGCCCCAGGTCCTTATTGCGGTCGTCGCCGTTCCGTTACCGTCGTGCGCATGGGAACAGCACTCCTGTCGGACCTCGCCCGGAGAATCGACGAACTCAAGGCGGAAGGCCTGTACAAGACCGAACGGGTCCTGGCAGGACCTCAGAACGCCCGTATCGACCTCGAGGACGGAACCTCGGTCTTGAACTTCTGTGCCAACAACTACCTGGGCCTGGCGGGCGACCCGTCGATGGTGGATGCCGCACGGCGGGCCCTCCTCGAACACGGCTACGGCATGGCATCGGTCCGATTCATCTGCGGCACCCAGACGATCCACAAGACCCTCGAGCACCGCGTGTCGGAGTTCCTCGGAACGGAAGACACCATTCTCTACTCGTCGTGTTTCGACGCCAACACCGGACTCTTCGAGACGATCCTCGACGCCGAAGACGCCATCATCTCGGACAGTCTCAATCACGCTTCGATCATCGACGGCGTGAGGCTGTGCAAAGCGGCGAGGTTCCGATACGCGAACAACGACATGGGCGAACTCGAAGCCAGGCTCCAGGAAGCGTCGGGGGCCAGGTACCGGCTCATCGCCACCGACGGGGTGTTCTCGATGGACGGCGTCATCGCCGATCTGGAAACGATCTGTGACCTCGCCGACCGTCACGATGCGCTCGTGATGGTCGACGATTCGCATGCCGTCGGGTTTGTCGGACCGGGTGGTCGCGGTACACCCGATTTGACCGGAGTGGGCAACAGGGTCGACATCGTCACCGGCACGCTGGGGAAGGCCCTCGGCGGTGCATCCGGTGGGTACACATCGGGCCGCGGAGAGATCATCGAGTGGCTCCGACAACGGTCTCGGCCCTACCTCTTCTCCAACAGCCTGGCTCCCGTGATCGCAGCCACGACCCTGGCTGCGCTCGACCTGGTCGAGGGATCGACAGAACTCCGCGCCCGGCTGGCAGCCAACGCCGAGAGATTCCGCTCAGGAATGACCAAAGCCGGGTTCGAGCTCGCCGGTGCCGGCCACCCGATCATTCCGGTGATGATCGGAGACGCCCAGGTCGCGTCCGACATGGCCGACAGGCTGCTGGCGCTCGGTATCTACGTGATCGCATTTTCCTACCCGGTGGTACCACTGGGCACCGCTCGAATCCGGACGCAGATGTCGGCGGCACACACACCCGCCGACATCGACAACGCCATCGACGCATTCATCGCGGTGGGCCGGGAGATGGGAATCGTGTCGTGAGGGCACTCGTGAAGGCCGAAGCCGCCCCCGGCCTCTGGATGCGAGACCTCCCCGAACCCGAGGCGGGTCCCGGGAAGGTGAAGATCAAGGTGAAGAAGACTTCCATCTGCGGGACCGACCTCCATATCCACGCTTGGGATGCGTGGGCGCAGGCGACGATTCCGGTTCCGATGGTCGTCGGGCACGAGTTCATGGGGGTCATCAGCGAGCTGGGCGATGGTGTGGAAGGTTTCGATGTCGGCCAGCGCGTCGCAGGAGAAGGTCACGTCACCTGCGGACACTGTCGCAACTGCAAGGGCGGGCGACGCGAGTTCTGCCACAACCACAAGAGCGTCGGTGTCACCCGACCAGGCGCGTACGCCGAATACCTGGTCATCCCGGCCGAGAACGTGTACCCGATCCCCGACCACATCAACGACCGTGTCGCTGCCGTGCTCGACCCATTGGGCAACGCGACCCACACCGCGCTCCGGTTCGACCTCGTCGGCGAGGACGTGATCGTCACCGGCGCCGGGCCGATCGGCGTGATGGCGACGGCCATCGCCAGGCACATCGGTGCCAGGCACATCGTGGTCACCGACATCAACGAGTACAGGCTGGCGATGGCATCTCGACATGGCGCCGACCGGGCGATCGATGTACGCAGCGAGTCGCTTCTCCCCGTCATGGCCGAGCTCGGGATGACAGAGGGATTCGACATCGGTCTGGAGATGTCTGGGGCCGAGTCGGCTTTCAACCAGCTCCTCGACGTCATGAACCACGGCGGCAAAGTCGCGGCCCTGGGGATTCCCCCCGGGCCGATGACCCTCGATATCAACGATGTCATCTTCAAAGGCCTCACGATCCAAGGAATCTACGGGCGGCGAATATTCGAAACCTGGTACAAGATGGCTGCCATGCTCCAGAGCGGCCTCGACATCGAAGGTGTGGTCACCCACGACTTCGACGTCGCCGATTTCGAAGCCGCATTCGAGGTCGTACGAAGCGGCGAGTGCGGAAAAGTGTTGCTGGAGTGGGCCTAGACATTCACCGCCGCGAAGCGATCACGTCCCGGTACCAGAAGAAGGACGCCTTGGGGATACGCTCGAGCGTTTGCCGGTCGACCCACACCAATCCAAACCGCTGGGAAAACCCGGCAACCCATTCCAGGTTGTCCAGCAGACTCCACAGAAAGTAGCCGTCGACCCGCGCCCCTCTGCTGCGGGCCTCGTCGACGGCGGCGACGTGCGATGCGAGGTAGGCGATCCGCCGCTCATCGGCCACGACCCCGTGCCGATCAGGTGCGTCCGAGTAGCTCGCGCCGTTCTCGGTGATGATGATCGAAGGCGGGTCGTACTCCTCCTGCACCCGCACCAGGAAGTCGGCGAGTGCAGAGGGAACGATCGGCCAACCCATCTCCGTGTGCCCGGGAAGAGCAGGGTGACCGGGAGCGATTCCGGAATCGTCGACTTCCTCACGGCCTGCGCTCACCTGGAACGCCGTGTAGTAGTTGACCCCAAGGAAGTCGATGGGGGTGCCAATCGTCTCGATATCTCCAGGTCGAACCCAGTCGGGGTTCCACCGGCCGAGGCGTTCGTAGACCTCCGCCATGTCGGTCGGATAGCCCCTGCCGAACACCGGGTCGAAGAACCAGCGGTTGCGGAATCCGTCGAAGTGGACCGATGCTTCGAGGTCTTCGGGACGGTCCGATGCGGCCGAAACGGGACGGCAGTCGAGGGCAAGACCGACTCTGGCGTCCGCTACCCGCGACCTGATCTCGGCGACCGCACGACCGTGTGACAGCAGGAGGTGATGGGCCGCCCCCAAGCCGTTGTCCCAACCGGTCACTCCCGGCGCGAGTACACCCTGCTGATATCCCAGCATCGAGGCGACCCACGGTTCGTTGTGGGTGATCCAGTTCGTCACGCGATCACCGAGAGCATCGGCCACGACGCCGGTGTACTCCGCGAAAGCGTCCACGACCTCCCGATTCACCCATCCACCCCGATCCTGGATGGCCTGGGGCAGATCCCAGTGATAGAGGGTCACCCACGGCGTGACTCCTGCTCCCAGCAGCTCGTCGATCAACCGGTTGTAGAAGTCCAGGCCCCGAGGTTCCACTCGGCCTCGCCCTTCCGGAAGGATCCGCGTCCAGGCAATCGAGAAGCGATAGGCGTCCACCCCCAAGTCGGCCATGAGTGCGACGTCCGACCGATAGCGGTGGTAGTGATCACAAGCGATGACTCCGTCATCGACCATCGGAGAGTCGCGCGCGAAGCGGTCCCAGATCGACTCGCCCTTGCCGTCTTCGATCCCGCCTTCGATTTGATATGCCGAGGTGCCGACTCCCCAGGTGAACATCGGATGCAGGGTATCGCCCATCCGAAGGACCGAATGCCCTGTCGCGGTGCATCGATCGCAACCACACTTGGGAGCGGAGATGGCCGAGTACCCACGCGAGTTCGAATTCGATGCGCTGCTGCGCGACGGCGATGTCATCCACTTTCGCCCCATCAGGCCCGAGGACGCTCCCATGGAGGCGGCGTTCATCGGTCGCGTTGGTCCCCAGAGCATGTATCAGCGCTTCTTTCAGGCCAAACGAGAGTTGTCGCCCGAAGAGCTCCGCTACTTCACCACCGTCGACTACGACGATCGCATGGCGCTCGTCGCTCTGGACGGCGACCGAATGGTGGCCGTCGGACGGTACGACGTCACCCAGGACGAGGCAGGAGGCGGTTCGCGCACCGCGGAGGTCGCCTTTCTGGTGGAGGATGCCTACCAGGGGCGAGGAATCGGCTCATTGCTGCTCCAACACCTCACGGTCTATGCCCGATTGATGGAAGTCACCGAATTCGAAGCCTTCGTTCTCGCCGACAACTTCGGGATGATGAGGCTGTTCCGCAGCTCGGGTTATCACGTGGACCGTTCCCTCGATGAGGACGTCTTTCGTATCGAGTTCCCGACCCAATACTCACCCGAGGCTCGAGCGGCGGATTGGGAACACGAGCGCAGATCCGTCACGGCGTCCCTCACGCCACTCTTCTTTCCCCGTCGTGTGGCGATCGTCGGCGCCGAGCAGGTTTCAGATCACCCGGGCGCCCAGTTCCTGCGCAACGTCGTGTTCGGTTCGTACACCGGAGTCGTCTATCCGGTGAACCCCGCCCGGGGTTTCGTGCACTCGATCAAGTCGTATCCGTCAATTGCCGACGTGCCCGACGAGATCGATCTCGTGCTCATCGCCGTACCTGCGGCCGAGGCCATCGAGGCGGTGGCAGAAGCCGGCAGGCGTGGCGTGCGGGCCGCCATCGTGAGCGCCACCACGACCCTCGACCACGCCGATTGGGCAGAGCGTCTCCTGAGGACCGCCCGCCGGGCGGGGATGCGCATGCTGGGACCCGATTCGGCCGGTGTCGCCATCACCAACCCGAAGATCAGCCTGAACGCGCACGTGGGTTCCGGTGCCATCGGAACCGGAAACGTGGGTCTCGCCGCACAGAGTGGAGCCTTGAGCACCGCCCTCCTCAATGATGTCGCCAGACTTCGCCGTGGGCTGTCGTCGTTCGTGTCGCTCGGGGATGCGGGGGACATCACAGCCAACGACCTCCTCATCTTCTGGGAAGGCGATCCCTACACCGACGTGGTCGCCCTCTACGTCGAGTCCTTCGGTAATGCGAGACGCTTCGGCCGCCTGGCTCGGCGCGTGTCCCGCAGCAAGCCGATCGTGGCGGTCCGGGGAGGACGCAGCGGAGTCGAGGCCGGGGTCGTAGACCACCACGTCGCCACTGAAGCCCTGTTCAGATCGTCCGGCGTGATCCGGGCCGAGACCATGTCAGAGATGTTCGACGTGGCTCAGCTTCTCTCGCTTCAGCCGCTGCCGGCCGGGCGCAAGGTCGCCGTGATCGCGGAGGCTCCCGGACCCGGGTCGTTCGCCACCGGTGCCCTGGAGGCGAACGGACTGGAGGTTCCGTCCGCCATCGCCTTGGCCGATCGCCAACTCGAGAATCCCATCATCGCCCCGGCACGCGAGCACCCAGAACTCGCGGCCGCCTGTGCGGCCTCGGCATCCGTCGACTCCATCATCGTGGTCGAAACTCCCGGTGGCGGACCGGAGTCTTTTGGCGCCGGCCCGTTCCCGATCCCGACCCTTCTCGTCCGGATGGGCGAACCTCCCAGACCCAAAGACCTGCCCATCTACCCCTACCCGGAACAAGCGGCCCGTGCCCTGGCGGCGGTAGTCAGATATGCCGCCTGGCGAGCGGCACCGATGGGATCGGTGCCCGAGTTCCCGGATGTGGACCGACCCGGTGCTGCAGCGCTCGTCCGCAAGATCTCGGAACGCCTCGGGGACGTGGCCGGGGACGCCAGCTCGGCCGAGATGACGGAGCTGCTGCACCGATTCCACATCACCATGGGCCCGCCCGACGGCGAGAGTGTCGACGTCGCCATATCCGTGGCCGAAGACCCGCTCTTCGGACCGCTTGTCGAATTCCGTATGTCGGGGCGACTCGCCGAACTGTCTGGCGATCGTTCGTTCCGAATCAACCCCCTCTCCGACTCCGACGCCGCCGCCATGGTGGAAGAGGTCAGAGCTGCCGAACTCGTCGACCGGGGGGTCGAACATCTGGTCGATCTCATTCTCCGCGTGTCGTTCCTCGTCGAGAACACCCCCGAGTTGGTCGAACTCCACCTCGACCCGGTCCACGTTTCACCAGACGGCGCGACGGTCGGGAAGGCCACTGCCCGCATCCGGCCACTGCCGGGCGCCTTCTCACCGAGCCGGAAAGATGTCCCTGGTCGTATGCTCTGAGCCTCCCGGCCCGAAGAGCATTCGATGAATCCACCCGACTCCCTGTTCATCGTCGACGGTGACACATTCGTTCCCACGGAACTGACCCGCGGCGGATGGAGCGACGACAGCCAGCACGGCAGCCCGCCTTCCGGGCTCCTGGCCCGCGCCATAGAGGCCGTTCCCACCGCAGTGCCCATGCAGGTCGTCCGCTTCACGATCGACCTGTTCCGCCCCGTACCACTCACACCTCTCACGACCCGCACCATCACCCGGCGAGACGGGCGGCGAATACAGGTCGTGGATGCACTCCTGGTGTCGGGCGACACGCCTGTGGGGAGGGCCACCGCCCTCAAGATCCGGATCGCCGATCACCTCGACCTGTCCGAGCGAGAGGAAGAACCATGGGAGCAACCTCCGCCGCCCACCGTTGCCCACCCGGTGGAATGGGACGGTTCGTTCGGAGAAACCCCCAATCTGGTGCGCTTCCACCTCCACGGTGTCGAGATCCGCAGCTTCGACGACAGCTTCCTCTCGTATCGCCCCGGCGTGTCGTGGTTCCGACTCACGAGTCCGCTGGTGGCAGGCGAGGAACCGTCGCCGTTCGTTCGGCTCGCCACCCTCGCAGACATGTCCAACGGCAACTCACAAGCTCTCGATCCACGGATCTGGTTGTACGTGAATCCCGATATCACGCTGTACGCCCATCGACTTCCCGAAGGGGAATGGGTGGGCATGCGTTCCGCCGCCCATCAGCATGATCACGGGATCGGACTGGCGGATACCAGGGTCTTCGACGAATCGGGACCGATCGGTCGGATCAACCAGTCCCAGTTGATCGATCGGCATTGAAGGCAGGCCGGGGCTGTGCCCCGGCCGTCAGCAAGTCATCGAGTCATCGAGTCATCGAGTCGCTTTGCCTGTTGCCTGTTGCTCGTTGCTTGTTGCTCGTTGCTTGTTGCTCGTTGCTCGTTGCTCGTTGCTCGTTGCTTGTTGCTCGTTGCTCGTTGCTCGTTGCCTGTTGCCTGTTGCTTGTTGCTCGTTGCTTGTTGCTTTTTGCTTGTTGCTCGTTGCTTGTTGAGGGGACCGGTCGTCGGGCCTCAGAATCCCCGGAACTACGGGCCCAGGCGGGCGGGCGGCCTGTATGCTCTCGCCCGACATCTCAAGGGATGTAGCCGGGTACGTGCTCTCGCCAAACCGACGATGTGACACGACTCGTGCGTGTTGCATGGTGCCGCCAGGAGGGCGGCTGGGCTCAGGAGCACATATGAACATCTATGTCGGGAATCTTCCCTTCCGGTTCTCTGATGAGGACTTGGCTGCGCTGTTCCGGCGCCACGGGGAAGTCGAGTCGGCATCCATCATCATGGACCGCGACTCGGGTCGATCGCGAGGCTTCGGTTTCGTGACGATGCCCAACGACGACGAGGCACGAAACGCCATCAGCGAACTTGACGGCGCGGACAACGCCGGACGGCGACTCACCGTGAACGAGGCGCGTCCTCGCACGGAGCGCCCCCGCGGCGGTGGAGATCGCGGAGACCGCGGTGGTGACCGCGGCCGCGGTGGCCGTTCCTACGACAACCGGGACCGCGACCGGAGGTACTGATCCATGCCGGACGAAGGCGAGTACATCCGCATGCGAGGGACCGTCAAGAAGGTCCTGCGGAGTGCAACGTTTCTCGTCGAGATCGAAGGCGGACTGGAAGTCACAGCCCGCCCCAGTGGCAAGATGCGGAAGGGACGGATGATTCGCATCCTCCCCGGCGACGAGGTCGACATCGAGGTGTCGACCTACGATCCCACCCGGGGTCGTATCGTCTGGCGATATCGTTGAGGCGGTGAACACCCACCGCCTCAACGATACGATCTCCATCATCCTCGCCAAACAGCTCCGCTCCGCCGGCTTGGCCTGGCGTCCCCGGTGGGGGGACCAGTTCCATATACCGGACCGCAACCTCGACGACCGCGTGTTCGTGATCGCCGATCTGTCGGTCGATCTGACAACGCTTGCGGACGGCATCGGGGCGATCACCTTCAACGGCGCAGTCGAATGGTCCCTCGACTACATCCTCACCCAGGACGTGGTCTGGCTCCCCACCGAAACCCAACTCCGGGCGAAGATGGGCGCGGCATTCCGGGGACTGCTCACCACCGACACCGGATACCGATGCGACGTCGAGTCCGGCAGCACCGTGCTCGGATTCGAAGCGAAGAACGCCACCGATGCCTACGCAATGGCGCTCCTCCATCTCCTCGATCCGACCGTGCACGACGCGTTGGGGTGAGGTGGCGACGCGGCTCGAGAGAAACAGTTACCGTGGAACCACGATTCCCCGCGAGGGGAGCTCGAAAACAGGGAGGAAATGAATGAGACGGACGCGCTTGATAGCGTTGCTCGCGCTCTTTGCGCTCGTGATCGCCGCCTGTGGAGGCACGGCTGAAGAGTCGACCGACACGACCGGTGGCGAAGAGCCAACCGAGACCACGGCCGCACCGGCCGAGGAACCAACGGAAACCACAGAGGCACCGATGGTCGACTTCGAGGGCGCGGTCCTCGACGCCGGCGGGTGCGACTACGGCGGCAAGATCAACACGATCACGGCCGTCGACCAGTACACGGTGCAGTTCGACCTGTGCTCACCCGACCCGGCGTTCTTGGCCAAGGCGGCGTTCACGCCGTTCGGCATCCAGCCGGCCGAGCACATCGAAGCCACCGGTGGCGCTCCGCTCGAAAACCCGATCGGAACCGGACCGTTCATGCTCGATGCATGGAATCGTGGTGACTCGATCGTGTTCAAGCGGAACGACAACTACTACGGCCAGGTTCCGGCATTCGAGACGCTCGTGTACCGCTGGGCCACGGAAGGCGCCCAGCGTCTGCTCGAGCTGCAGTCGGGATCGGTTGATCAGATCACCAACCCGAGCCCGGATGACTTCGAGACGATCCAGAACGATCCCAATCTCCAGTTCATCCCGATTGCCAACCCGAACGTGTTCTACGTCGGCTTCACGAACACCTTCGCACCATTCGACGATGTCAAGGTGCGGCAGGCGATCGCCCAGGGGATCGACCGTCAGCGGATCATCGACACCTTCTATCCGGCAGGCTCCGAAGTGGCGAGCCACTTCACCCCCTGCTCGATCGACAACGGTTGCGCCGGTGACTCGTGGTACGACTTCAACGTCGACGCCGCCAAGGCACTCCTCGAAGAGGCCGGCCTCGGTGGTGGCTTCTCGACGACGATCTACTACCGGGACGTGTTCCGGGTGTACCTGCCCGAGCCCGGCCTCGTGGCCCAGGACATCCAGGCTCAGCTGAAGGAGAACCTGAACATCGACGCCGAAGTCGTCGTCCTCGAATCAGGTGAGTTCATCGACAAGGCCACCAGCGGCCAGCTCGAAGGAATCCACCTCCTCGGCTGGAGTGCGGACTACCCGCACGTCACCAACTTCCTGGACTTCCACTTCAACGAGAACCAGGCGCAGTTCGGGAACAACTTCCCCGAGATCTACGACGAGCTCAAGGTCGGCGCAGCGATCGCCGACGCGGCGACGGCAGCCCCGAACTACGAGGCCGCCAACAACGCCGTCAAGGAACTCGTTCCGATGATCCCGATCGCCCACGGCGCAGCCGCCTCCGCGGCCCTCGCCACGGTCGAGAACGCCAACTACCCGCCGTTCGGTGCCCCCCAGTTCGAGTTCTCGAACCCCGGCAAGGACACGTTCGTCTACATGCAGAACAACGAGCCCATCTCGCTCTACTGCGCCGACGAAACCGACGGCGAGTCGCTGTCCCCGTGCCAGCAGGTCGTGGAACCGCTATACACGTATGCGACGGACTCCGGCGAGGTGGTCCCCCGTCTCGCCACCGAATGCGTCCCGAACGACGATCTGACCCAGTGGATCTGCTCGCTCCGCGAGGGAGTGACCTTCCACGACGGATCGGCGTTCGACGCCAACGACGTGGTGGCTTCGTGGTCTGCGGGCCTCGATGCCGCCAACCCGCTCCATGTGGGCAACACGGGTAGCTTCGACTACTACGCCTACCTGTGGGACGGCCTCATCAACGCTCCAGAGAGCGAAGGCTGATCCGACACTCGAAAGGGGGGCGCACTGCGCCCCCCTTTCTCGTTCTCTGAACTCTCACCCCCGAAAGATCCATGCTCGGATACATCGCCAGAAGAATGATGCTCGCCGTTCCCGTATTGATCGGGATCCTTCTGGTGACATTCTTCCTGGTGCGGCTCATCCCCGGGGAACCGTGCCGGGCAATCCTGGGCGAGAAGGCCACAGCGGAATCCTGCGAGCGGTTCAACGAGGCCAACGGACTCAACGAACCCCTGCCGGTTCAACTCGGCATCTACATGGCCAGAGTCGCTCAAGGCGATCTCGGAGAATCGATCAGGTTCTCGCGGCCCGTCACACAGATTCTGATCGAGAGGCTTCCGCAAACGATCGAACTGGCGGTCGCGGGCCTGACCCTGGCAGTACTGATCGGCGTACCCCTGGGTGTGCTTGCCGCTCGCCGCCACAACACCGCAACCGACGTCGGGGCAATGGCCGTGGCCAATGTGGGCGTGTCGATGCCGGTCTTCTGGCTGGGCCTGATGCTCGCCTACGTGTTCGCTTTGGTGTTGAGGGACACGCCGTTCGCTCTTCCGCCGTCAGGCAGGCTATCGGCCGGAGTGACATCAACTCCCTTTTACGAGGTCTGGCAGTGGACACTCACCGAGGGGAGCGTGTGGTCCAAGTTCCTCGAGTTCGTCGGCAACCACGTCATCTTCAACTCTCTCATCACTGGCCAGTGGGAGGTCCTCTGGGACGCCATCAAACACCTGATCCTCCCCGCCGTGGCCCTCGCCACCATTCCGATGTCGATCATCACTCGCATGACCCGGTCATCGCTCCTCGAGGTCATGGGCCGCGACTACATCAGGACAGCCCGTGCCAAAGGCGCCAGCGAACCCAGAGTCGTCGGCCGCCACGCCTTTCGAAACGCCATCCTTCCGGTCGCCACGATCGTGGGCCTTCAACTCGGCGCCTTGCTCGGCGGGGCGGTGCTGACCGAGACGATCTTCAACCTCTCCGGTGTGGGTAGGTCGCTATTCGAGGCGATCACCTCCCGGGATTATCCGATCATCCAAGGATTCACCGTCGTCATCGCCACGATCTATGTGGCCGTGAACCTCGTCGTGGACATCTCGTACGGATACCTCGACCCCCGGATCAGGCTGAAATGACCGACACCACCCATCCGGTTCCGGCCACCGAAACGAAGAGGAGCTGAGGCGATGGTCGACGAGACACTCCCAGGCCGCGACGCTGCCATTGGTGGCGAAGTGAGCCGCGTAGAGGCATTCGAGGCGCTGGCAGCGAACCAGGACCTCACCGAAAAACCCACTTCGGTGTGGAGGCTCGGACTTAGACGGTTCGTCCATCGCCGCAACGGAGTGGCGGGGATGATCATCGTCGGATTCATGGCCCTGGTGGCGATCTTTGCCCCCGTCATCGCCCCCTACGACCCGACCGAGGTCCTCATCGGGAAAGAGGACGTCTCCAAGCGCGAACCACCATGCATTCACTTGCTCGGATGCGACGAGTCCAAGCCGCAGCACATCATGGGAACCGACGGCAATGTCAGGGACTTCTTCTCTCGCATCGTGCACGGATCGAGGGTGAGCCTCACGCTCGGCTTCTCCACCGTCACCGTGGCGATCGTCATCGGTGCATTTCTGGGAGCGATCGCCGGCTATTGGGGTGGGTGGATAGACAACATCACCATGCGGATCATGGACGTGATCTTGGGCTTCCCCGCCCTCATTTTGGCCATCGCCATCGTCGCCGCCCTCGGGCCCGGAATTCGGAACGCACTCATCGCCATCGCCATCGTTTCGATCCCGCAATACGCCCGGGTGATGCGCGCATCCGTGCTGACGATCAAAGAAGTCGACTATGTGGCCGCCTCCCGGGCTCTGGGAGCCAATCCCTGGCGTATTCTCGCCACCCGAATCTTGCCCAACTCGCTCACACCGCTCGTTGTGCTGGGCACCCTCGGCATAGCCACCGTGATCCTCGAGGCGGCCGGGCTCGGCTTCCTCGGGTTGGGAGCGCAGCCGCCACAGGCAGAGTGGGGATCGATGCTTGCCGCCGAGCGCAACCAGGTGTTCTCAGCGCCCCATCTCGTGTTCTTCCCCGGACTGGCAATCATGCTCACCGTGCTCGGTTTCAACCTCATGGGTGACGGTCTACGAGACGCCCTCGACCCCACACTGAACGAATGACGACCCAACGAAGACTCCTCGAGGTCGAGAACCTCACGACCCATTTCTTCACCCGCGACGGGGTGGTACGGGCCGTCGATGGCATCTCGTTCGGCGTGGACCGGGGCGAAGTCCTCGGAATCGTCGGTGAGTCCGGCTGCGGGAAATCGATCACATCTCTGTCGATCATGGGATTGATTCCGCACCCGGGCAAGATCGTGGAAGGATCGATCGAGTTCGACGGACGAGACCTGGCGACGCTCTCGAAAGAGGAGTTGCGCTCCCTCCGAGGAGATCAGATCTCGATGATCTTCCAGCAGCCCACGTCGTCCCTGAACCCGGTGTACCGGGTCGGAGCGCAGATATCCGAGGTCTTCGAGCTTCACCGAGACATCGACAAGAAGGTCGAGGAGGAGAAGGCCATCGAGATGCTGTCGAAGGTCGGCATTCCCGATCCCGGCCGACGTGCCCGCGCCTATCCGCACGAGATGTCAGGCGGGATGGCACAACGGGTCATGATCGCCATGGCGCTGGCGCTCGAGCCCCAGCTCCTGATCGCCGATGAGCCGACAACGGCACTGGACGTGACGATCCAAGCCCAGATCCTCGACCTCATGAGAGATCTCCGACGGGACTTCGGCACTGCAGTGATTCTCATCACCCACGACCTCGGCGTGGTGGCCGAGATGGCAGACCGGGTGGCCGTCATGTATGCCGGGAAGATCGTGGAAGAGACGGACGTGCGAACGCTGTTCCGAAACCCGAAGCATCCATACACCGTCGGCCTGATCGGCTCCATCCCCGTCCTCGGCGAAGTGAAAGAAGCTCTCGACACGATTCCGGGCGTGGTCCCGTCCCTCGTCGACCTGGCCCCCGGATGTCGGTTCGCGAGCCGGTGCGTTGCCCGCCTGGAACAGGGTCTCGAGCGGTGCACGCTCGAAGAACCTCCACTCATCCAGGTGGGCGAAGGCCACAAGGCGCGGTGCTGGCTCTACGAGTCAGAACTCGCGGCAACCGGGAGCGCGCCATGAGCGAGCCACTGATCAAGGTGCGGGGCCTGCGCAAGGACTTTCCTGTCAGAGCTGGCCTGCTCCAACGCACGGTGGGTGAGGTCCGGGCGGTCGCCGGTGTCGATCTCGACATCGCCCGAGGGGAAACGGTAGGTCTGGTCGGTGAGTCGGGATGCGGCAAGACGACCCTCGGCCGAATGCTCGTCCGGCTGCTCGAACCGACCGCCGGAACGATCGAGTTCGACGGGACCGACATCGCCCACCTCAAGGGGTCAACTCTGGCGCCGTTCCGCCGTCGAGTACAGATGATCTTCCAGGACCCCTACAGCTCCCTCGATCCGAGAACGCCCGTCGGCAACTCGATTGCCGAGGGGCTTCGCATCCATGGTGTCGGCGATGCCGTGGAACGGCGGTCGCGGGTGTCGCGCATGCTCGAATTGGTGGGACTCAAGCCCGAACACGCCGGGCGTTATCCCCACGAGTTCTCGGGGGGCCAGCGGCAACGTATCGGCATCGCCCGCGCACTCATCCTCGAACCGGACTTCGTCGTCGCCGACGAGCCCGTCTCGGCGCTCGACGTCTCCGTGCAAGCCCAGGTGCTCAACCTGCTGAAGGAACTCCAGTCCGAGCTGAACCTGACCCTCGTCTTTGTCGCCCACAACCTCGCCGTCGTCGAACACATATCCGATCGCGTTGCAGTGATGTACCTGGGTCGGGTGGTCGAGGTGACCGACCGGGACACTCTGTACCGGAACCCGCTCCACCCGTACACGGAAGCCTTGCTCTCGGCGATCCCGGTGGCCGATCCCGACCGCCCGCGCGACCGGCAGATCCTGCAGGGAGAGATCCCGTCGCCGCTCAACCCGCCGGCGGGTTGTCACTTCCACCCACGGTGCCCGATCGCCCGGACAGGTCTGTGCGAGATCGAGGTGCCGCATTTGGCCGAAGCGCAGGACAACGCCGGTCATCTGGCGGCATGTCATCTCCGCACAGGTGCCGTCGCCGGGAATCGCTGATGCTCAACAGCGCTGGATCAACCAACTGAATGCCAGGCCCAGAGTCTCCTCGATGTTGGCCGGAGAGAGGAGCCGGCGACCTCGGCGTGATGCTGCAGGAACTGGTTCGATCGAGGCGGTCGTGCAAGAAGAATCGAGGACCATCGCCCGCCGCATGTGATAGTCGGACGTCACCACGACGACTCGGTCCCACCCGTTGCTATCGACAAGACCGCCCAGCGCCTGCGCCTCACCAGCCGTGTTGATGGGTTCCGGCATGACACACACCACCGCCGGCACATCACACAGACCCCGAGGGACGAATGCGGATCGGACACCGGGGTCTGACACGACCAACACCGGAGCCACGCCCGCTTCGAACAACTCGACCGCTGCCTGCACCCGCTCTCCCCGACCCCCGGCGTGAACGAATATGGCGTCGCCCACCGGGGCAGCGGTTGCAGGCGGGTTCAAGACCAGCCACGCCGACACCGCGAGAAGAAGCCCGAACGCCGCTGCCACGGCCACGATCCAATACCGCACACCCCGGAGTGAACCACCCCCCAACCACTATGCGAACCCCCGGTCAACGGGGTTGAGGAAGTGGATATCCACGATGTCAACTCTCGGTTGACGGTGGCATGCGAGTCCAGTGGGCCCAGACGTGGGGCCAGGCGCGCCGGCCGGTGGTGAATGGGGCGCTCTCCGCCACGAGCTCGAACTCCCCGCCGAGCACCCGCGACACGTGATCGACCTCCATCGGGAACGGAGGTCCGCAGCTCTCGAGTGGGCGGCCGATCGGGAACACGATCGACACCACATGGCCGCCCGCACGCACAACTCGCCGAGCCAATCCGCCAAATCGCATCCGCTCGCTCGGATCGAGCGCACAGAAGAACGTGTGATCGAACATGAGGTCGAACACCCCGTCGATATCGAACACGTCTGCTTCCCGGAACTCGACACCGTGATGACTCACCGGCGCCATCCCCAACGCGAAGTCGACGGCCGTCACGTCCCAACCTGCGCCGGCCAGCGCGGCAGCGTCGTGCCCGTGTCCCGATCCGGGAACG
>JAOUGY010000271.1 GCA_029865445.1 Acidimicrobiia bacterium
CCCGCCGAGTGAACGAGTCCCGATCGCCCGTCCACGACACGACTTCAGTTGGAATTCCGTGCGATTCGGCTCGATCGAGCGCGAGCGCCGCCGGACGATCCGACACGACAAGCACGATGCGAGAAGCGCTGCCGGGTTGTTTCGACGCTTCGACCAGCGCCTCGAGGTTGGATCCGGTGCCCGAGACCAGTACCGCGATGTCGATGAGCCACCTCCGGCGGTGAGTGTAGGTTGCCTGCCTCAGGGCTCGATCGGCTCCTCGTCGAGCAGGTCGATGACGGCGCGGGCCAGGGTCCGGTACTGGTCTTCGGAGTTGTGGAGCTGAGCCGACAGCCTCACGATGCGAGCTCCGCGCCATCCGAATACCGGAATCTCGATCCGGTGGCGGGCGGCGAGACGGGCACCGAGGTGCTCGGGTCCCGACGGCAAGACCACCGACGCCATCGAGCCCACCATGGCTTCAGGCGCCCCCTCGTCCCCGCCTACTGCATCGAGGAGGATTCGACGACCTGCTACCGCGAGCCGATGGTTTGCACGATATACCGCGGGCCATCCCCCCTCGATCAGGTCACCGACCGCATCGATCGCGGTGGAAACGGACAACACCGACGACGCATCGAAGGTACCCGTGAAATCGAACAAACGCCGGAAGCGGTTCCCGCCCGGATACATCCCGTTCCATCCGTGCGAGATGGCCAGCGGTTCGACTTCATCTCGAAACGACTCGTGGACCCACAGGAAGGCGGAGCCTTTGGGTGCACACATCCACTTGTGACAGTTACCCGTGTAGAAGGCGACCCCGAGGGACTCGATGTCGAACCCGACCATGCCGGGGCCGTGCGCCCCGTCGACGAGGACCGGGACCCCCTCCACCGCTTCTGCGATGCTGGCCACATCGAACACGAGGGCGGTCGGGGACGTCACATGGTCGACGAGCACGAGTCGCGTGCGATCGGTCACTGCCGACGTCATGGCCTTCACGACCTGCTCGCTCGATGCCACAGGAAACGGGATCTTGGCCTCCACCACGACTGCACCGGCGGCGTCCGCCACCGCCCGGGCGGCATTGGTGCATGCGTTGTAACCATGGTCCGTGACCAGGATTTCGTCCCCGCGTTCAAATCGAAGCGATCGAAGCACTGTGTTGACACCCGCGGTGGCGTTCGTCACGAACGCCAGACCCTCGGGGTCGGCCCCGACGAAACGACCCAGTGCCATGCGCTGCTCATCGAGCAGATCGGGAAAGTCCCGTGTGAAGAACCGCGTCGGGTTCGCCTCCATCCGGGCTCGCACCTCGGACTGGCAGTCTGCAACCACGTCGAGAACGCCGCCGAAGCCACCATGATTGAGATACACGACCGACGGGTCCAGCATCCACCGTGCCACGCCGCGGACCATAGTGCACCGCGTAGAACGGGAATCTCTTTCAGGCGGAGACGACCTCGGAGCGCGTGCCGGCGTACGCGTCTAGCCGCACCACCGCATCCTCGAACAACCGCGTGGCGGTTTCCCTGGTCTCGGCGATGGCGGTTATCCCCAGCTTGCCGAACGCGGGAAGAGCCCCGAGGAGATGCATGACGACGCCCCGCCGATCGCCCCGGTCAAATGCCAGATCGCCGAGGGCGTGCCTCGCATCAACCACATCCATGCCCACATAGGCCGGGTTCCGGACGTTGTCCGATGCGTGATAGGCCCTCACCAATCCGTCCGTGAGCTTGTACTCGCCAAACGCCGGGTCGTAGCGCCCCCGGGTGAGATAGTCCAGCATGAGATAGGGCAGAGTGGTGCCGCCTTTTCGTAGGTTGATCTCCAGCCCGTAGACCTTCCAGGTATCGCCAGATCTGACCGTCAGGAAGTCGATCCCGAAACGACCGATCACACCTCTTCGAGCAAGGACATCTGACACCCGGACGGCAGCCTGCGTGATGGAGCGGCGATAGGCCTCATCGGCCGGGAAGTGACATCCCAGGTACACCTGGTTGTTCTTCCCTCCCAATACCTGGTCGTGGGTGGAGATGACCGTGATCGCGCCCGACGGCTCCACTCGACACTGCACCGAGGGCGACCGCACTTCGTCTCCGTCGACGAATGCTTCAACGATCCCGCCCATCGCCGCCAACTTCCTGCTGTACGAGGGCCAGTTCTCGGTGGGCGCCTCGAACTCGACGCTGGACGGCAAGGATATCTTCAGGGTCCCGTCGTCTGATCCGGTCGCCGTGCCCCGTAGGTCGATGACCGCATTCCCTTCGCCCGAGAAGCCCTCGTCGAGTTTGATGACGGCGCGGTCGCTCACGCCGCGAAGCCGCGCCAGACCCTCGATCACATCATCGAAGCTCCGAACATCTTCGGTACCGGCCGGAACCTCGACACACGCCTGTCTGAAGACGCGACGTCCTTCACTCTTCGTGCCGAGATACCACAGATCCGGATCTGCGGCGTACAGCGGAATTCCCAACGAGACAGCCAGCGTCCGCTCCAGCGGGCTGGCTGCGAAACAGGTGAGGTGTGCCGATGCCGGGTCGTGGATCGCCGTCCGGATCCGGGTGAGGAGGTCGGGACGATCGACCAGCTTCGCCGAGAGGGGCCGGAGGGACGGATCCCCGACATGGACCATCGTCAGACGTCGGGCAGCGTCTTCGGGGTCGGGAAGCATGTCGAGGTGATAGGAAACGATCTCGGGAGCCACGGGCATCGAGGTCACATGGATGACGCGGGTATGAGGCATTCGAAGAAGCAGCAACAGGCACAACATGCGCTCTTCGTAGTGGAGCACACCTTCGAGTTTCGCCAGTTCCTCGACCGATAGGCTCAGACTGGGCACGACGACCACCGTGCGGGGCAGGGCCTCGTCCGCAAACAGCCTGCGGTGCATCGGAGCGAACGACTGCTGGAGGAGGGCAAACGCGGCCCGCTCCTCCTCAGAACCCGGCCCGGGGGTCCTCGTAACCATGGTCGCCTCCACGTCGTTGGCCAAACTATCCTCGCGCTCCGTGCCAGGTGACGTGGGCACAAAGGCCCTCAACCTTGGGACCAAAGTCCCACGGTCCCGACCCCGGGCTACGCTCCCCTGATGCCACACGCACAGCTTCACGACGACCTCGTATCCATGCTCGGGCTCGAGTACGCACCGGTTGCCATCTCGTTTCTCGCGGCGCCAGGCCCAGCTCCCGCGTTCGCGGAACCCATGTCCGAACCCACAGCGGACGGTCGGTCGGGCCGGGTCCCCGCCTCGTGCGTGTTCTGGGCGTATGGCCACGATTCGACATTCACAACAGTTGCGGCAGACCACGGCAACTGCTCGGTGGGGAGGTTCACACACGGCTTGGCGTCGGCCGAGGAGATCATCGACAAGTCGGACGTCGGAACACTCCTCGAAGTTGGGTGGGTCACGATGGAGGCGTTCGCGGGCGTCGCGACCCTCCCCACCAAGCCCGAGTCCATCGAATACGGACCACTCCGCGAAGCGACGGTGACGCCCGACGTGATTCTGCTGCGTGTCACGCCCCGTCAGATGATGGAGATCGCCGACGCCGTCGAGGTCGAGTTCAGCGGGAAACCCCAGTGCCAGATCATTCCGCGGGCTGCCGCCGGGACGATCGCGGCTTCGATGGGTTGTGCCCTCAGCCGCGAACGAATCGGCATGTCGGATTCAGAACTCACCGTGGCGATACCCGGCGGATCGGTCGAGGCCGTAGTCGAGTCACTTCGTTCTGTCTGCGAGGCCGATGAAGCGGTCGTGGGATACGCGGCGGCCGACAAGAAGCGCTTCGCGTGACCGTCAGGCGCCGCGGGTCAAGGCGGCGTAAGTGCCGCGGTGGCGTGCCACGACCCGACCATCGGACGTGATGTCGGACTCGACCCGGAGGCGCGCCCTTCCAAACCGCTCCAGCGTCCGGCGAAAGCGTTCCCAATCGGCAGGGTCGGGGGCTGATGTCGTGGCTTCGATCGAATCGAAAACCGGGGAGAGGTAGTCGACTTCACTCCCCTGGATCACGACGTCGAACTCGCCCGGGATGGCACGAACCGCCAGATCGACCGTGAGCCATCCCGAGACGATCCCGCTCACGGCAATGCTCCCACCAAAGACCGTCCCGTGATAGTTGCGGTTGGGCGGGAATGGCGCCCGCACCCGTACCGTGTGGTCACCGGCCTCGACGACCTCGAGCTGGGCGGCGGCGCTGAGCGGGATGCCAGCCCACAGCTGGCGGTTCAGGTCGGAGAAGAGCGAATCACCAGGCTCCACCCCCGCCACCTCCTCCCCCACCTCCGCCACCACCGGAGAACCCACCGCCGCCGCCCGAGCTGCCGGGAGGAGTGAACGCTCCAGACAGCGCCGAGTTCAAGCCCGAGAATGCGTTTTCGGTGCCACCACCGCCGTAGCCGTGACCGCCGTACCAATAGATGTGCGACGACGTCTCTAGTTCCACCGGCGCCCTCAGCCGGGCTGCCTCCAGGACTTCTTCGGCAACGCCAAACGCGATGCCGTACACCAGATAGCGGTCCCACAAGGAGAGGGAAATCGGGGGTGCCTCTTCCAGCCGTGAGAAGTCCCGGAGATACCTCCGGAAGGCGTTCCAGCGGGCCGCTTCCAGAGCACCGGCCTTGGACCTGCGGGCCAGAACGCGACGAGAGGCGGCCACCGCCACCATGATGATGAGGTTGATGATCCCGACGATGACGAGTACCGGGATCAACACGACCAACAGCGACACATCGGCCACGAGCTTCAACAACACGAACACCGCCAGCGCCCCAAGGAGCACCCAGGTACCGATCGCGATGCCGATCCACTTCCGTCCATCCCGGAGCAACAGCCCGGCCTTTTCGATCTTCGACACCGCTGCCTTGACGAAGGACTGGTACGTCGAGGCGTTGGCTGTTGCATCATCCCGGATCCGATCGCGCAGTTCGTGCAGCGGGAGGGGGCCTGCGGTCAATGCTCGGCGGATCACCGTGAGCACGTGCTGTTCGTGGTGGGTGAGACCCGTGGTGTCAGAGCCCATTCCGAGCTCGAGATCGGAGATGGTCTCGGAGCGCAGGCCCATCCAGGTCGAACGTTCCACCTGCACGGGCCGTGCCGTGACCGCCCCCTTTCTGATGAGATCGAAAAGGGTGGCAGTGAAGTGGGCCGGCTCTACGCGACCTTGGGACAGCAAGACGCCCACTTCGGCGGGGCTCATGTCGGTGGGCGGCTCTTGTTCGTACTCGCGGTCGTATGCCACCTTCGGTTCGCGACCGAAGAGGAAGTAGATGATGAGACCCAGGAGGGTCGCAGGTGCCACCGCCAGGATCGGGACGATCGTGGCCAGCCGGTCTACCAGCGCCTGAATTCGCTCCTGTCGCTCGGCCTCTCTCCGCTCCTCGGCGAGGATGTCT
>JAOUGY010000015.1 GCA_029865445.1 Acidimicrobiia bacterium
GTCGAGACCGAGCTCGTTCACGAGCACCTGACCCAGTCGCTCCGAAATCTCACCGCGGTCCATGATCGTCTCCTTCCGTGATCTGTTGAAGGCGGAACCCTAGTCGTACCGGACGGGCATGACCCGCTTCAGAGGGGTGGTGACAACCTCTTGTCGGGGACGGTCATCCGGCCTGTCACAGAGCGATTCCGCCGTCGACTCCGATCACCTGCCCGGTGATGTATCCGGCCGGCTCCGAGGCGAGAAACGCAACCGCTGCGGCGATCTCCGAAGCTTCCCCAAAACGGCCGAGGACGATCGACGAGAGCGCGGCCTCCTTCACGGCGTCATCGAGCACGTCGGTCATGTCGGTCGTGATGAATCCGGGGGCGACGACGTTGGCCGTGATCGACCGCCCGCCCACCTCCTTTGCCACCGACTTCGAGAACCCGATCAGTCCGGCTTTCGAGGCGGCGTAGTTGGACTGACCTGCATTCCCCATCACACCCGCGGCCGAGGCGATTGACACGATACGTCCCCAACGTGCCTTCAACATGGGTCTGAGAGCAGCCTTGGTGCACAAGAAGGCGGACTTCAGGTTCGTGGAGATGACGTCGTCGAAGTCCTCGACGCTCATCCTCAAGAGCAGGTTGTCTCGGGTGATCCCTGCATTGTTGACGAGGATCGTTGGGGCTCCGAGTGCCTCTGTCACCTCGCCGAAGAGACGATCGACCTGGTCGGGGTCGGAGACGTCGGCGCCGACTGCGAAGGCCGAACCTCCGGATGCCGTGATGGCGGCGACGACCTCGTCGGCTGCGTCCCGCCGGGATGCGTAGTTCACGGCCACCGCGTGTCCGGCTCCGGCGAGACCGACGGCGATGGCTCGTCCGATTCCTCGCGAGCCTCCGGTCACCACCGCCACCCTCTGCTCACTCACGGTCGCCACCTCTTCCGAAGAACTCGAAGTTCGGTTCCAGTACGTCCCACACGGTCTTGTCGGTGTCCGGCACCCGCATGTCGGATGTGGCGAGCGGCTCGACGCGATTTCCCCATCTCACCGCCGCCGCGGCCCAGGTGAGCCCACCCCCGAAGGCGGCGAACACGAGATGGGCGCCCGGCGTCACGCGCCCCGACTCCAGTGCCTCGGTGAGGGCCACCGGGACCGTGGCCGCCGATGTGTTGCCATAGGCGTGCACGTTGACGAACACCTTTGACGACTCGATGCCGAGACGGCGAGCGGTGGCGTCGATGATGCGAAGGTTCGCCTGGTGTGGGATGAGCAGGTCCACATCGTCGAGGGACCACCCGGCCGCTCCGACGACATTGACCGACGCCTCCCCCATCTTGGTGACGGCCCGCCGGAAGACCTCCTGGCCCTCCATGTACAGGCTG
The DNA here is from genome assembly GCA_029865445.1 of Acidimicrobiia bacterium. Taxonomy (GTDB): domain Bacteria; phylum Actinomycetota; class Acidimicrobiia; order Spongiisociales; family ZC4RG35; genus JAOUGY01. The sequence continues at coordinate 1,372 of JAOUGY010000015.1, forward strand.
GCATGCTCGGGATCCCGAGGGCCGGGGCCTCCCAGGGTCCCGAACTGTGGCACACACAAGAAGGGTGCAGCGTCGCCGTCGACGCCCAGCTCGGAAGCGAGTACCCCCACCGGCTCGTCGGTGGCCTCCAGGACCGCAGCGCCGGCCGCGTCGCCGAAGAGCACACAAGTGGTGCGATCCGTGTAATCGACGATGTAGCTCAGCTTCTCGGCACCCACCAGCAATACCCGTTTCACCGAGCCGGATTTGATCATGTCGGATGCCACGACCATGCCGTACACGAAACCCGAGCAGTTGGCGTTCAGGTCGAAGGCGCCGGCTCGATTCAATCCGAGCTTCGACTGCACCACGGCCGAGGTCGGCGGGATGATCGTCTCCGGTGTACAGGTAGCCGTGATGAGAAGGTCGACGTCGCCCGGCTCCAGACCGGCGGCGGCGAGGGCCTGGGCGGCAGCCACCGTCGACAGCTCACTCACCTCGACGTGTGAGATCCGCCGTTCCTTCATCCCAGTGCGGGAGGTGATCCAATCGTCGTTGGTGTCCACGATGCGCTCGAGGTCGGAGTTCGACAGGACGATCGGGGGGAGAGCCTTCCCCCACCCTGTTATTTCGGCATACGTCACGCGGAACTCCTCGAGCCGGGAGGAATGGTAGGCAGATGGCCTGTCGTCATGTCATCGCCTCCAGGACTCCGTCGATCGAGGCGACATCCGAGACCGCCAGGGCGGTGGAACCCTCGACGCTGCGCTTGGCCATCCCGGCCGTGACATCCCCCGGCCCCACGTGAATGAACGTGTCCACCCCGGCTTCGGCCATGGCCTCGAGCGAGCGGGAGAACAACACCGGAGATTCGACCTGGGTGGAGAGGGTGGCACCGACCGCGAGAGCGCCCACCGGCTGAGCCGTGACGTTCGAGTACACGGGGAAAGCGCCTTCGCGTGCTTCGATGCCCGCCAGGGCCTCGGCCACCGCCTCGGCCGCCGGTGCCATGAAGGGAGAGTGGAATGCACCAGCCACCTTCAACCGAATCGATCTGCGGACACCGTGGTCACGGCCGTGGACTTCGAGCCATTCGAGGTCATCCACGCCGCCGGCCACGACCACCTGACCAGGAGCATTGATGTTGGCGACGCTGAGACGCCCTCCCTCGGCGACCCGGGCGTCGCACACCTTCTCGGCCAGCTCGACGTCTGCTCCGAGCAACGCCGCCATGCCCGACGACTCCCGATCGGCGGCGGCCTGCATGGCTCGGCCTCGAGCAGCAACCACCGCAAGCGCCGGCTCGAAGTCGAGCATGCCGGATGCCACCAGGGCCGAATACTCCCCGAGCGAGTGGCCGGCAGCCGCCACCGGACGCATGGGAACGCGGGCTGAGAACAGTTGCCACAGAGCGACCGACAACGCAAAGAGGGCGGGCTGGGCGAATTCGGTGCGAGTGAGACGTTCCTCAGGCCCGTTCAAGCAGGCATCGCGCAGACTCCATCCGAGCACGTCGTCGGCCCTGGCGCCCAGGAGGTCGTCTCGTTCGTCGAAGAGGTCCGAACCCATACCGACGAATTGGCTTCCTTGGCCGGGGAAGAGCAGGGCGTAAGGCAATGGGGACTCCGGTTCGCGGGCTCGGCGGAGATTACTCTGGTCGTGGGTGCGAACCCGTCGATCGGCAGGGCATGGCCAGGGGGTTTCTGCCACACCCGCCGGCCCCTAGACACGCCGGTTCACAGCCGGTCGAGAGCCTTTCTGATGCCGGCCACCGCCTGGCGGGTCCGGTGTTCGTTCTCGACGAGGGCGAATCGGACGAATCCCTCACCGGTCGGTCCGAAACCCATCCCCGGGCTGACGGCCACCTTGGCGTGGTCGATGAGATGTATGGCGAAATCGAGGCTGCCCATTTCCGCGTACGGGTCGGGAATAGGCGCCCACACGAACATCGTCCCGCGGGGCTTCTCGATCTTCCATCCCGTTCTGTTGAGACCGTCGACCAAGACGTCCCTCCGAACCCGGTAGACCTCGTTGACCTCGGAGACGTAGTCATCGCCTTCATTGAGAGCGATGATCGAGGCGATCTGGATGGGCTGGAACGTGCCGTAGTCGAGGTAGGACTTGAGTTTGGCGAGGGCGGCGATGATCTCGGGATTGCCCACCAGGAATCCCATTCGCCAGCCTGCCATCGAATGGCCCTTGGTCAGCGTGTACAGCTCGACGCCGACTTCCTTGGCACCCGGCACTTGCAGCATGGAGGGGGGGACGTAGCCGTCGAAGGCGATGTCGGCGTAGGCGAAGTCGTGGACGAGGATCACGCCGTGGTCGTGGGCGAACGCCACCAGCTTCTCGAAAAAATCGATCTCCACGCAGTGGGTCGTTGGATTGTGCGGGAACGACACCACGATCACCTTGGGCTGCGGCCACGAGTTCTTGAACATCCGTTCGAGCACCTCGAAGTAGTCCGACTCCGAATCGATCGGGGCCATCCGCGCCTCGGCACCCGCCATCGACGCCGCGTAGATGTGGATCGGGTAGGAGGGTGTGGGGACGATGGCGGCATCACCCGGCTGGACGAGCACCCACATGAGGTGCGACAAACCCTCCTTCGCCCCGATCGTCGATATCACCTCGGTGTCGGGGTCGATGCTCACGCCGAACCGCCGCTGGTAGCGCTCGGCCACGGCCTTGCGGAGATTGGGGAGACCGCGCGACACCGAATAGCGGTGATTCCGAGGGTTGCGGGCTGCCTCCACGAGTTTGTCGACCACGAACGGCGCCGACGGGACGTCAGGGTTGCCGAATCCCAGGTCGACGACGTCGTCACCTGCGCGACGGGCCTCCATCTTGCGTTGGTTCACCTCGGCGAACACGTACGGCGGAAGATTGTCGATTCTGCGGAACTGAAAATCCATGGGTTTCACCTCGTGCTGAGCCTACCGAAAGCCCCGGGGTTCTCAGCCGGGCAGGTCGGTTCCGACGGTCTCCGCGAACAGCTCCCACCGTTCTCGACGGTTGGGCAACACCGAGAGAACCAGGTGGCGGACACCCGCCTCCACCAGCCCTCCAAGCTGCGTCCTCACCTGTTCCGGAGTGCCTGTGATGGTGCCGCCCCGGCCCTGCCGGGCGGCAAGCACAGAATCCAGGTCGGATGAATCGGCACCCAGCACCACCGAGCCACCCCAGGTCACGGTGAGATGGGGCGAGACCGCGGTCATCTGAGAGGCCATCGGTGCGAGGGCATGGGCATCGATGGCCCACGCATTCCAGCCGTCCGCCGTCATGGCCACGTCTCGCACCCGGGGGTGGAGCCCACCCACCCAGGTCGTGACTCCGGCATCCACGAGACCCGCCACCGTTTCCGCCAGCGTTTCCACCCGCTCGCTCAGCGTCGCCACGGGCATCCCGAATCGCTCGGCTTCCTCGGCCGACTGCCGATCGCCGGCACCGAGGCCGATGACCGTGCGTCCCGGGGCGACCGCCGCCACCGTGCGGGCCAGCGCCACCGAGACCTCCGATCCCCGCAGCGGCGCCCTCATCACCAGCGAACCCACAGTGAGTCGCCGGGTGACGGCGGCGACGGCGCCGATCGTGGCGGCGAGTTCCACGATGGGACGGCGGACGTCGTCCAGCGGCACCAGATGATCGAAGAAGAAGAGCCCCGAGAAGCCCACGTCCTCGGCGACCTGTGCCGCTTCGAGCACCGGGTCGATCCTCGAGTTGAACTGCGGTGCGGTCAGCGAAATCGGGACCGTCACGCCCCTGCCATACCCCGGAACAGCCGCTTGATCTTCACCGGGACCAGATCCGTGGCGACGTCCAGGGTCGACCGAACGAGGTCGAGGAGATCCCGGGGGCCATCCCAGTGCTCGAGAACGACCTCGTCACCCGCCACCGAGATCAGATGATTGAGCGCGAGTGCGACCACCAGCATGTCGTCGGCGAGTCCGACAACAGGAATGAACTCTGGCAGGAGGTCGATCGGCGAGGCGAGATAGGCGAGGGCCGCCCCGACGACGAGCTTGGAGCGTCTCGGCACCCGCGCGTCTTTCACGAGCCGCGACAACAACTTCACCATGTTGGGCAGCAGCAGCGCTGCGTCCCGGGCAAAACGACGCATCTGCATCGACGAGCTCCCTCCCGCAGCAATGACCTCGTCGGGTCTCAGAGATTCGCCCATGCCACTCCTTGTCGTTTCACCGCCGGCAGATTCACGGGGTCACCCGGCGTGCGGCCAGGGCCGCCCCAATCGCTCCCGACAGGGGACCGTACTCCGCCACCACGAGCGGGGGAGGGCGACGGTGCGCCGATCCCGGCAACTGGGATGCTATCGCCATCCGGGCGGGATCCAACAACCACCGGCCGGCCTGGCTGACCGCGCCCCCGATCACCACGATATCGGGATCGAGGGTGAGGATGAGGTTGACGACTCCCCGTCCGAGCCAGGTGCCCGCTTCGGCCAGCACTGTGCGAGACGCCGGGTCACCGGCGTCCGCCGCCCTGGTCAGATGCTCGGCCGTAGCAGTGCCATCGGCCGCGAGGCGACCGACGTGGCCGTCCGGGACCTCCGTGGCGAGATCAACGGCCAGTCGGTCGAGCATGGCCCCCGAGACGACCGTCTCCCAACAGCCGCGCCGCCCACACGCACAGATCCGACCGTCCGGGACCATCGTCATGTGACCCACCTCGCCGGCGAACGACCGGCCGTGGTGAATGATCCCGTCGGTGACGATCCCAGCTCCGATCCCCGTGCCAAACGTGAGCATCAAGACATTGCGGCGGCCCCGGGCGGCTCCCAGGGTCGCCTCGCAGTAGGCGGCGAGGTTGGCGTCGTTGTCTACGACCACCGGCACCCCCAGCCGTTCCCGGAGCCCGCGAGCCAGGGGGATCCCGGTTCCCGAGACATGGGGGCCCCACACGAATCGGCCCTCGGGCCACTCCACGAGCCCTGCGACCCCCACGCCCACACCACGGGCGCCGCTCCCGTCGATGAGCCTCCGGGCCACCCTTTCGACGACGTCGGTGATGCTCTCGTCGGGTACGGCGACGAGCGGGGCTTCTGTCACGGTGTCGGCGCCGTCGACGACCACCGATTTCACGAAGCTGCCTCCGAGATCGACTCCCGCAGTGATCATTCGAGCTCGACCCGTTCCCGGATCGGACGGTCTTCCTCGTCCGGGCCTTTCCGGGACCGACCGAGTTCTTCGAGGACGGCCTCCACCGCCTTCAACCCTTCGACCCCGGCCCGCAACAGGTGGTAGACGGCGCGGGCACCGGCCCGTCGCATCGCATCCATCGGATCCGGATCGGGCGTCATCTGGCCTCCTGTGGACCGCCAAACTCGACACGCAAGACGCCCGCTTCGAGCGTGGCCTTCGAAACGTGGCGACGGTGGAGCGAATCGGGGAGCACGAACGACCGCCGATAAGGGCCGACCTCGATATACAACTCCGAGCCATGCCGGAACACGTCGAGGTCGTCGCGTTCGGCGAACGGGACGTTCATCTCCATGATCACCTTGCCGCCCACCTCTTCGGTGCGGAATGGGCTCGTCGCCTCGAAGTCCGCGATGGGGTCGGTATCGCCGTATAGCTCTTCGCCGAGCGCACGCAGCCGGTCCACACCGACCATCTCATCGTCAAAGAGGCGAAGGCGCAAGCGCGGGACGTCGGAGAATGCCTCGTCGGCGGCGGCCAGGTGCCCAGCCTGGATGTCGTGCCAGCGAGCGAAGTACGGGTCCGACACTTGCGCCGGGAGGACGCGGTTGATCACGACCCCGTCGACCCCGTATCCGAAGAGGCTCAGATACGTGTAGGTACGGCGAGCCTCGTCGATCACCATCTTCTCGGGGTTCATCACCAGGCGAGCCGACGTCGTGTGAGGGTCGCTGAGCAGCTTCTTCACTTGCTCTACCCCTTCGAAGACGCTCTGAGCGGCCGCGAACACCGAGTCGTCCGGCATCGGGAGGTCGGTCACCCGGCTGAGGATGGGACGGGCCGCCTTCATGATCTTCCGCTCGGTGGGCATGACCCGGTCGAAGTACCAGGAGAGGACCTCGGGAAGGCTGAGAAGACGGAGCGTCTCCGCCGTCGGTGCGCAGTCGACGACCAGCACGTCGAATTCCCCAGACCGGGCATGTTCATTGACGTCGAGCAGGGCGAACAGTTCGTCCATCCCAGGGAAGACCAGGAACTCCTCAGCCTCGATCCCGTCGACCCCACCCCAGTGGAGGACGTTCATGAGCTGGTCGCGGATGGCACCCCAATGGCGATCGAGCTCGGCCTGGGTGTCGATTTGGCTTCCCTTGAGATTGCCCGTCACCGGTGTGGGCCGGTCCCCCAGCTTCACCGCCAGGGCGTCGGCGAGCGAATGGGCCGGGTCGGTTGAGCTCACGAGGGTGCGGTACCCGCGGTCGGCGGCCGCCAGCGCCGTGGCGGCGGCAACCGTAGTTTTCCCGACGCCGCCCTTGCCGGTGACGAGGACGATTCGCACCGGACTACTCGGCTACCTTTTCGACCCGCTCCCTGAGCCCTCGAAGTGCGGTACCGACGATCTGTTTCTCGACCTGGCGACGCAGGAAGCCGGGGATCGTGAATCCCGGCTCGGCCCGGAGTGCGTACACCACCTCGGTGCGACCATCCTCGAGCGGACTGAACCGGTACGAGCCTTCGAGCGACTTGAGGTCGTCCCCCGGCTCGGCCGACCAGCTGATCGACGATGGTTCGTCGTAGGTGTATACGAGGGTGTAGGCGATCTCCTTGACCATGCCGTCTATGACGAAATGGGCTCGCAGGACGCGCCCATCGGCATCCGACTCCAGGACCTCTGTTGTCCGGACGCCGGTCGCCCATTCGGGGTATGAGGCAATGTCTGCGGCTACGGCGAAACACGCCGCCGCCGGCGCATCTATGTCGATGCTCTGTACTGTGGTGTCAGCCATGTGCTTGCATATGCTAGCACCGTCCGATCACTGCGGATCGAAGCGAACGGCCCGCTCGGTCGCTCGGAAATACCCGACGTTGCGGCACATCGTCGTGCCGACCATCCAAGTCGTGGCCTGGGGCTGATGGACATCGCCGAAGAAGTGATACCGAGGTCGGGTACGCAGAAGGAACTCGAGGATCGGAACCGACGCTCGTTCCAGCCGGCCGGTGATCACGTCGCGATGCAGCGGCTCCACGGCGGGCGGGAGGTGAGAACACAACACATCCACCGCCCCCAGGCCTTCGAGCTTGGCGGCCATCTCCTCGTCCGAGACCTCACCTTCCGCCCCGAGCGGCGTCGAGATTCCGCCGCCGACGAATCCCACTCTCAATCCCTCGATCTCGACCACGTCGCCGTCGACGAACACGACACCGTCCGGGAGGTGATCCCGCAACATTCGGGGCCGGTCGACGTTGCCGTAGGTGACGTACGCTGTCGACCCGGCGAGCGCCTCTCGGGTCGCGGCGTACTGGGCGAGCAGGGCTGCATCGAAGTCCTGCCGGAAGTCCTCCCACCGGTCCCCCACCCGTTCGGCCCACATGGACCGCATTCCGCGATAGTCGCCGGCGGCCCGCGCCCTGGCGGCCTTGCGAGCGAAATCGATTCCGAGCAGGTCGGCAGTGATTCCCTCACCGGTCCGATAGTCCATGAGGTTGACGAAGTCGCCGAGCACGAGCAGCGTTTCGCCGGACGCCGCCACCCGGCGCATCGCTTCGAATGCACCGTGAACATCGGAGATGAGGATCACGCTTTGTCGTTCCCCATCACCGCTGCCCACCACCCTCCACCGACGGCGCCGGCAACGGCGAGCACCCCGACGAGCGCCGGACCGATGTCGATGGCGGCGAACTCGGCGCTCATCCCGGCCATGCCAAAACCGACCATCCCACCCACGGATGCCCGACCCCGGGTCCCGAATCGCAACTCCGGGTCGCGACGGGTTCCTTCTGCCAGAGCGTGGGCCACCATCCATGCGATGAGAGAGAGGATCCCCACGATGAGGACGATTGCATAGACGGCCGTCACTGGTTCGTGACCGCCCCCTCGGCGGCCGAACCGACCAAGCGGGCGTATTTCGCGAGGACGCCGCTCGTGTACCGAGGCGGGAAGGGTTTGCGGTCGGCGGCTCGCTCCTCGAGAACGGCCTCGTCAACGAGCACGTCGAGCCTGCGGGCACCCACATCCACCCGGATCCGGTCGCCCTCGGCCACGAGACCGATGGCTCCCCCTTGTTCGGACTCGGGCGCGACATGGCCGATACACAGACCCGTCGTGCCGCCGGAGAAGCGACCGTCGGTGATCAGCAGGACCGACTTCCCAAGTCCCGCACCTTTGAGGGCGGCGGTGATTTGGAGCATCTCTCGCATTCCCGGTCCTCCCTGCGGCCCTTCGGTGCGGATGACGACCACGTCTCCCGGCTCGATCCGATGGGCGAACAGTGCCTCCAGTGCCGCCTGTTCGCCATCGAACACCCGAGCCGGACCTTCGAAGACGTCGAGTTCGATCCCCGCGACCTTGACCACGGCGCCATCGGGAGCCAGAGACCCGCGCAGAATCGCGATCCCACCTTCGATGGCGATCGGGTTCGATCCCGGACGGATCACTTCTTGGTCGGCGGGGAACACCACGTCTTCCAATTCTTCACCGAGCGTCCGGCCGGTGACGGTGAGCGTGTCGAGATGGATGTGCCCCTCGTCCGCCAGGGCCCTCAACACGACGGGCACTCCGCCGATGCGGTCGAGGTCGACCATGTGGAATCGGCCAAAAGGCTTCAGATCGCCGAGGTGTGGGGTTCGGCGGCTGATCCGGTCGAAATCTTCGAGTTCTAGTTCGACGCCGGCCTCGTGGGCGATCGCCATGAGATGGAGGACGGCGTTGGTGGAGCCGCCGAGAGCCATGACGGTCGTGATGGCGTTCTCGAACGCAGGCCGCGTCATGATCTGGCGGGGACGGATGCCCGACTCGAGCAATCCCATGACCGCCTCGCCCGATTTCACGGCGTAGTCGATGAGTCTTGGATCGATGGCCGGAACCGAGGCCGAACCCAACAGCGACATACCGATCGCTTCGCCGACCGAGGCCATCGTGTTGGCCGTGAACATACCGGCACAGGAACCCGCGCCCGGGCAGGCGCTCTTCTCGAGTTCCAGGAGGTCGTCGTCGCTGATCCGCCCCTCGGACCGGGCCCCGATCCCTTCGAATACGTCGACGATGGAGATGTCCCGGCCCCGGTAGTTGCCGGGCAGGCTCGATCCACCGTAGAGGAAGACGCTCGGGAGGTTGGTGCGGGCGGCGGCCATCAGCATCCCCGGCAACGACTTGTCACAGCCGGCGACGCTGACCATGCCGTCGAACCGCTCGCCATGCATCACGAGTTCGACCGAGTCGGCGATCACCTCCCGGGACACCAGTGACGCCCGCATGCCCTCATGGCCCATGGAGATTCCATCGGAGACGGCGATCGTGGCGAACACGAGCCCCACACCTCCAGCCGCTTTGACGCCCTGTTTGGCCGCCTCGGCCAGCATCGGCCCGGTGACGTTGCACGGGGTCACCTCGTTGCCGGCGGAGACCAGACCCACCTGCGGTTTCGTGAAATCGTCGTCGGTGAGTCCGACCGCCCGGAGCATGGCCCGGGCTGCCGCCTTGGCAGGGCCTTCGCTGACGTCCTGGGAATGGATCTTGTGCGCCATGCGGTGAGGATACAGTTCGATGTACAGGTCAGAGTGTGGCCCGGCCCGCATCGGCACTAACCTGCCTGCCCGTTCGCCGAAAACGCTTACATCCTCCGGCAACGAAGGTTCTATGAACGTCCAGATACCCACCCTCCCCAACGCCGAGTTGCGCGTTCCCCAGTCGCTTCACAGGCTCGTCGACCTCGCCTACAACATGTGGTGGGCGTGGCACGCCGAAGGCCGCGACCTCTGGGTTCAGATCGATCCCGTCGGATGGGAGAAATACCACAACCCGATCGATCTGTTGGCGGGGATCGACCCGGCCCAGTGGAGGATCATCGAACAGATCGAAGAGGTCCACGAGCGATACCAGGCCGCGGTCAAAGAGCTCGACCACTACATGTCGGGCCGCGAAACCTGGTTCGACCGGCGAGGCGTCCAGATGCCGGGGCCCGTGGCGTACCTTTGCACGGAGTTCGGTGTACACAACTCGCTCCCGTTTTATTCGGGCGGTCTGGGCGTCCTCGCGGGCGATCACACCAAGTCTGCCACCGATCTCGGGATCCCCCTCGTCGCCGTTGGCTTGTTGTACCGGAACGGCTACTTCCGCCAAGAGGTGGGAATGGACGGCCACCAACAACACATCTACCCAACCCTCGACATGCGACACCTGCCCGTCAGGCCGGTATCGGGCGGCGCCGGTCAGCTCAAGGTTCCGATCGAGTTTCCCGACCGCGAGGTCTACGCCGCGGTGTGGAAGCTGGACGTGGGGCGAGTGCCCCTGCTCCTACTCGACACCGACCTGCCCGAGAACGACGCCGCGGATCGCCCGATCACCCACCAGCTGTACGTGGCGGGCCGCGAGATGCGGTTCTGCCAAGAGCTCGTGCTGGGGGTCGGGGCCGTCAGGGCACTGCGGGCATTGGGCATCAAACCGTCGGTATGGCACGTCAACGAGGGCCACGCGGCCATGAGCCTTCTGGAGCGGGCAGCCCTCCACACCACCTCCGGTGTCGATCTGGCGACGGCCCGCGAGTCGATCCGGGCCGAGACGCTCTTCACGCTGCACACCCCGGTCCCGGCCGGCAACGAGGTGTTCGACGGTTCGGTGGCCCGCAAATACCTCGGTCCGTGGGCGCAGCGACTCGGAGTCGACCTCGACGGTGTGCTGTCGCTCGCATCCACGGACGGCAACGACCTCAGCCGGTTCGACCTCGGCGCTCTCGCCATCCGTTTCGCATCGATCGTGAACGGCGTGTCCCAGCGACACGGCGAGATCGTGTCCGAGGACTGGCGCGGACTGATCGGCCACGACGCCGAGGCCGTCACCAACGGCGTCCACACCCCGACCTGGATCGGGAGGGCCGGCGCCCAGATTTTGGTTCGCAATCTGGGACGAAGCTGGCCGACCCGGCTCCTCGAGAACCCCAGCCTGTTGGACAATGCGAGCTCGGTGTCCGCCGAGACGATCTGGCACGCACACCAATCGCGGAAGGAGATCTTCGTCCGTTTCGCCCGGGAGCGGCTCCGTCGCCAGATGGCCCGACACGGGGCGGCTCCTGACGACCTCAGATCCGTGGAGGATCTCCTTCCGGCCGACCGATTGACCCTGGGCTTTGCGCGCCGTTTCGCCACGTACAAGCGGGCGACACTCATGTTCTCGGATTGGGATCGGCTGGCCTCGGTCCTCAAAGATCCGGAACGGCCTGTCCAGGTGGTCTTCGCCGGCAAGGCGCATCCCGCCGACCAGCACGGTCAGGCCTTCATCCGCCAGATCATGGAGCTGTCGAGGTCGCCGGAATTCCGAGGACACGTCCATTTCCTCGAGGACTACGACGCGAGGATCGCCCGTTTCATGGTCCAGGGCGCGGACGTGTGGGTGAACAATCCCCGCCCCCCGATGGAAGCCTCCGGGACCTCCGGAATGAAGGCCTCGATCAACGGCACGCTCAACCTGTCGGTGCTCGATGGATGGTGGATCGAGGCGTTCAACGGCAAGAACGGCTGGGCCTTCGGTGCGCCCGACCGCAACGACGACTGGGGCGCCGCCGACCACCACGACGCCACCGCCTTCTACGACGTGCTGGCCGGTGAGGTCGCCCCGCTCTATTACGACAGGAACACGGCCGGGATCCCAGAAGGTTGGGTGGAGTACATGCGGGAGTCGATCAAATCGACGCTCGTCGCCTTCTCCAGCCACCGGATGCTCACCGATTACTGCGAGAAGGGCTACTTTCCGCTCGGGGCCGGCTGACCGGCGCCGGACCCGACGAGACACTCCCGTGCCCAGGCGGCGTGTTCGACGAGGACCGGATCGGGGTGCGTCAGGTAGCTGGTGACGAGCGCGGCCAGCTCGACATCACCGGAGTTCCCGGCCGCCACGAGCGCGTTGCGCCGGAGAATGCCGGGTCGTCGCCGCGGTAGGTAGAACCGGTCGAAGTGGTCGAGCAGTTCCGCGTCGCTCGCCGTGAGGATGTATTCGATGCTCACGCGGCCTCGGGTCGATCCCACCGAGTCGAGCAACCGGCCCCCGGGCGGGCACGCCTCGAGGCAATCGTCGCAGCCGTAGATGCGATCACCCACCGCCGCCCGGAATTCGGTGGGAATGGACCCCGGCTGCTGGAGCAGCGCGGCCAGGCACCGCCGGGCGTCGAGGACCCCCGGAGCGACGAGTGCCCCCGTGGGACATGCCGGGATGCACGCGTCGCAAGTGCCGCAGTCGCGACGCATCGGTTCTGATGCTTCGACGTGGGCGTCGGTGACCACGGTTCCCAACAACATCCACGGTCCGTGACCGGGTGCGATGACCATGGTGTTCTTGCCCCACCACCCCACGCCGGCCCGCACCGCCGCCGCACGATCGACCAGCCGGTTGTCGTCGCACACGACCTCGCTGCGATGGCCGGCGGCCTCGAGGGCCGCCGCGATCTCCCCGAGGGCTGAACGAAGCGGCCGGTAGTGGTCTCGTTCCGCAAAGCGAGCGATCCGACCAGTGCGTGAGACGGTCGCGGCCGGCGACCCGGCTTCCGGCAGATAGGCCTTGCCGCCCACCACCAGGCTGCGGGCCCACGGCAGCGATTGGGTGATGTCCGTGGACCTCTCGGGGTGGTTGAACGTGAAGGTGAGCCCTCCCGACATCCCCGAGGCCACCCGGTCTTCGATCGACGATCGCACCGTCGCGAACGTATCGATCCCGGCGATGCCCACCCTGTCCAGGCCCGCCCGGTGGCCGATCTGGGTGAGCCGTCGGGCCAGCGTTGACGGGTCGGTCGCGAGGTCCACGTACCGCAGGCTACCGCCCTTCCGCGGTGGCCATCAGCCGGTGGCGGCGGTCGGCGGTGGGTCACCCCGGCCCGGCAGAAGCCGGAGATGCGGCACCAGTCCGGCCTCGGCGAGTGCATCCATCGCCGATCGTTCGGCGTCGTCGACCTCGATCGGGCCCAACGCCACGATCGCCGTCACGACACAGTCGTCGCAGGCCGACGTGTTCTTCATGACGCAGCAGTCACAATCGATGAGCATGCCCGGCAACGTACCGACCGGGTGTGACAGAATCTCGACGAGGCGCTCAGAGCGGCTTGCGAGCCGCCAGGGCCTGATACACCACCGGCCCACCGTTCCAGAGCGCAAAGAACTCTCGTTCGACGATCTCGAGGCCGGACGCCTCGAACACCGACGGATAGTCATACACGGGGTACCACGGGGTGAGCCCCTGCAGGCGGGACACGGCGAAGGCGACCGAGTGGTGGGCGGCCGTGAACCACCGGGCCGGCAGCGAGCCCTGGGGTGTGGTGACGTCGGAGACGAGGAACCTGCCACCTGGTCGAACGAGACCGATGAGGTGTTCGGCCGCCCGGCGCATCCCGTCGGGGTCGAAACAGTCGAGGAAGAAGTTGGCGCACACGACGTCGTAGCTCTCGTGGTGGTCGAACATGTCGCCGTGGATGAGACGGGCCTCGAGCGCGTTCTTGGCGAGCCGGCTCCTCACGATCTCGATCATCTCCGAGGCGAGGTCGAGGCAGGTGACATCGGCTCCCTTGCGGACCGCCTCCACCGCTTCTTCGCCGGTGCCGACGCCCACATACAGCACCTTGTCCCCGGGCCCTATGTGCTCCAGCTGGGCCAGCTTGCACCGGGAGACCCGGCCGTTCGACCAGAACGCCGTGAGCCCGTCGTACACCTTGGCCATACGGTCGAATGTCCGAAGCGCCTTGGCGTCTGTCTGCCTGTCGGCCACCACAACCTCCCCTTCACCCTGGCCTCGCCAGGCTCACATCCGGTTCTTCCGATCGCCGGCGATTGACAGCGAGTCCCGCGACGGGACTATAGTTTCGCCGGTACATGTCGAGCATTCTCGTACTTCCGTAGCGCGCACGCCCCCAAGACCGGCGTGTGCGCTCGCATGACCCTCCCGACCGGGAGGGTTTTTCATATCCGAATCGACTCACTCGAGGCCAACCATGACCACCATGACCGGCGCACAAGCACTCATCAAAGCCCTGGAACACGAAGGCGTCGACATAGCCTTCGGTGTCCCGGGCGGCGCCATCCTCCCCGCCTACGACCCGATCCTCGACAGCTCGATCCGCCACGTCCTGGCACGCCACGAACAGGGTGCAGGCCACATGGCCGAAGGGTATGCCTGGGCGACCGGCAAAGTCGGGGTGTGCATCGCAACCTCGGGACCGGGAGCCACCAACTTGGTGACGCCTTTGGCGGACGCCCTGATGGACTCGGTACCGATCGTGGCGATCACCGGCCAGGTGCCCACCGGAGCCGTCGGCAACGACGCATTCCAGGAGGCGTACACGACCGGTATCACCATGCCGGCGACCAAACACAACTACTTCGTCACAGATCCCGACGAGATCCCCCAGCTGGTCCACGAGGCCTTCCACATCGCCTCCACCGGCCGCCCGGGTCCCGTGCTCCTGGACCTCCCGAAGGACATCCTCAACGCCACGACCACATGGCACACGCCGGTCGACCTGAGCCTTCCCGGGTACCGGCCCACCGTCGACGGCCACCCGCTCCGCGTGCGGGAGGCGGTCGAGATGATCGCCGCCGCCGAGCGGCCCGTCCTCTACGTCGGTGGGGGCATCATCAAGGCCAACGGGGCAGGGGAGCTCCGCCGGTTCGCCGAGCTCACGAACGTACCCGTCACGACCACCCTCATGGGCCGCGGCGCATTCCCTGACGCTCATCCCCTCGCCATGGGGATGCCCGGGATGCACGGAACGTATACCGCCATCACGGCCATTCAGAAGTCGGATCTCCTCATCTCGATCGGGGTTCGTTTCGACGATCGGGTCACGGGCAACCCCTCGACGTTCGCTCCCCACGCCAAGGTGATCCATGTGGACGTCGACCCGGCGGAGATCGGCAAAGTGCGGGTCCCCGAAGTACCAATCGTCGGCGACGCCAGGGCAGTGCTCGCCCAGCTGATCGAGGCGTGGGGAGAGCGGCCGACACCCGAGAGGACAGCCTGGCGGGAAACGGTACGCGGCTGGCAACGAGACCACCCCCTCCGCTACCAGCAATCGCCGGACGGCCCCCTGAAGCCCCAGTACGTGGTCGAGGAACTCCACCGCATCACCGGGGGCGACGCCATCGTCGTGGCCGGCGTGGGGCAGCATCAGATGTGGGCCTCACAGTTCTGGCAGTTCAACCACCCCCGTCGCTGGATCAATTCAGGTGGCCTGGGCACGATGGGCTTCGCGGTTCCTGCCGCCATCGGCGCGAAAGCCGGCATGCCAGACGAACTCGTGTACGCCATCGACGGTGACGGTTGTTTCCAGATGACAAGCCAGGAGCTCATCACCGCCGCCACCGACGGCATCCCCGTCAAGGTGGCGATCATGAACAACGGTGTCCACGGCATGGTGACCCAGTGGCAGCGCCTCTTCTACAACAACCGTTTCTCGGCGTCCCAGCTGGGAAACATGGTCGACTACGTCAAACTCGCCGAGGCGATGGGGTGTGTGGGCCTGCGAGCCGACAGCCCCGACGAGGTCGCACCCACGATCGAGAAGTCGCTGTCGATCAACGATCGACCCGTGGTGGTCGAGTTCGTGGTGGACCCCGAGGAGATGGTCTTCCCAATGGTCCCTGCGGGTGGTTCGAACGACGATGTCATCCTGGGGCCGACGGAGCGGGTGATCACGGCTGCGAGTGACCTGCCATGAGGACCGACCGGTCACCAGCCGCCCCACGTTGCGAAGGGAGCAAGCCGTGAATCACACACTGTCCGTTTTCGTCGAAGACAAACCCGGTGTCCTGGCGCGGGTGTCGTCGCTACTGGCTCGCCGTGGGTTCAACATCCACTCGCTGGCCGTCGGCCCTTCCCACGAGGACGGGATGTCGAAGATGACCATCGTCGTCGAGGCCCCTGAGCTCGAGCAGGTGAAGAAGCAGCTCCACAAACTCGTCAACGTCGTCAAGATCACCGAATTGGAACCCGACCAGTCGATCGAACGTGAGGTCATGCTGGTGCGGGTCTCGGCTGCGTCGGGACGCCGCTCGGATGTTCTGGAGATCGCTTCGATCTTCAAGGCCGTGGCTGTCGACGTCGGTCACAATTCGATCTGTTTCCAAGTGGCGGGCGAGCCTGCAAAGATCAACGACTTCCTCGAGCTGGTACGGCCGTACGGCGTGATCGATCTGGTCAAGTCGGGGCGGGTGGCGCTCGCTCGGGACACGAAGGGCAAACAGCCTCGGCTGCGCGCGGTCAACTGAAGGTAGGAAGGAAACTGATGGCCACGATCTACTACGAGAGCGACTGCAATCCCGACCTGATCCAGCACCGGAAGGTCGCGGTCATCGGTTACGGCAGCCAAGGCCACGCCCATGCCAACAACCTCCGGGAGTCGGGTGTCGAGGTGGTAGTGGGTCTTCGTGCGGGGTCGTCCAGCAGGACCGAGGCGGAGAACGCCGGACTCACCGTGATGGACATCGGCGACGCCGCGGAATGGGCCGATGTGGTCATGCTCCTCGTGCCGGATCAGCACATGGCGGGGATCTACGAGGCAGAGATCGAGTCCCATCTCCGACCCGGCAAGACTCTCATGTTCGCCCATGGATTCAACATCCATTTCGGGGCCATCGTCCCTCCCGCCGACATCGACGTGCTCATGATCGCCCCCAAAGGGCCGGGGCACCTGGTCAGGCGCACCTACACCGAGGGGTCCGGGGTTCCCGCCCTGATCGCCGTGCACCAGGACGTGACCGGCCTGGCCCACGACATCGGGCTGTCCTACGCGTGGGGCATCGGTGGTGCCCGGGCGGGTGTGTTGGAGACCACCTTCAAGGAGGAGACCGAGACCGATCTCTTCGGGGAGCAGGTCATCCTGTGTGGCGGCGTCGGTCACCTCATCCAGGCCGCTTTCGAGACACTCGTGAAAGCCGGGTATCAGCCCGAATCCGCCTATTTCGAGACGCTCCACGAGCTGAAGCTGATCGTCGACCTCCTGTACGAGGGCGGGTTGAGCTGGATGCGCTATTCGATCTCGGACACTGCCGAATACGGCGACTACACCCGGGGACCCCGCGTCGTCACCGCCGAGACACAGAAGGTCCTCGATCAGGTCCTGGCCGAGATCCAGTCGGGCGAATTCGCCGAGGAGTGGCTGGCCGAGGCCAGGGCCGGAGCACCCAATCTCCTCGCCCGCCGGGCGGCAGGACGCTCCCACCAGATCGAACAGGTCGGCTCGGAACTGCGCCAGATGATGCCGTTCCTCACCCCCAAGGTACCGCCGGCATGATCAGGTCTCTGGTCTCGGGCCACGAGGCGTCTGTGTCGACGGGCGGCCTTCTCGCGCTTCGGTAGCCGGGCGGGCGGCAGCGCCCGACCCGGCGTCCCGACCGAACCGACGACCGGAGACTGGAGACCCGACATGACCGACAGACTGATCATCTTCGACACCACCTTGCGCGATGGGGAACAAGCCCCCGGCATCGCGCTCACCCCCGACGAGAAGGTGGCGATCGCCCACCAGCTCGGAAAGCTGAGAGTGGACGTCCTCGAGGCCGGATTTGCAGCCTCTTCACCCGGCGACTTCGAAGCGGTGAGCCGCATCGCCACCGAGGTCCGGGGACCCGTCATCGCCTCGCTCGCACGCGCCCACCCCGATGACATCGATCGTGCGGCCGAGGCGCTGGCCGCCGCGGAACGGTTCCGGATCCACGTGTTCATGTCCACGAGTCAGATCCACATGGAGAAGATGCTGCGCATGACGCCCGAAGAGGTGCTCAAAGCCTCGGTCGAGGGCGTGAAGCGCGCTCGCCAGTACACCAACGACGTGGAGTTCTCTCCCCAGGACGCGACCCGCACCGACCACGACTTCCTCATCGAGGTGTGCCGGGCGGCAGTCGAGGCCGGGGCGACCACCATCAACATCCCCGATACGGTCGGCTACGCCACCCCGTCCGACTTCGTGGAACTCATGCAACGGGCATTCCGTGAGGTCAAAGGAGACCGGGACGATGTGATCATGTCGGTCCACTGCCACAACGATCTCGGACTGGCGGTCGCCAACTCACTGTCGTCGATCCACGCCGGTGCGCGCCAGATCGAGGGTGCCATCAACGGGATCGGAGAGCGGGCCGGCAACACCTCGATCGAAGAGGTCATCATGGCCGTGCGTACCCGACAGGACGTGTTCGGCGTTGACGTGGGCGCCGATACGACCCAGCTCTATGAGACCTCGCGGCTCGTATCTCGTCTCACCGGGTACCCGGTTCAGTACAACAAGTCGGTCGTCGGTCGCAACGCCTTCGCTCACGAGTCGGGTATCCACCAGCACGGAGTGTTGAGGGACCGCCTGACCTACGAGATCATGGATGCGGCGTCGGTGGGCCAGGTTGCGGGCCAGATCATCCTCGGAAAACACTCGGGACGGGCTGGGTTCGCCGATGCCCTCGACAAGCTCGGCATCGTACTCGAGGAGGACGCGTTCGCCCGGGCGTTCGAGAAGTTCAAGCAGCTGGCGGATCGCAAGGTCCAGATCGGTGAGGACGAGCTTCGGGCAATCGTGGAGGAAGAGGCCTACCACGTGTCGGGCGACATCGTGCTGCTCGGACTCCATGTCACCGGAGGCAACGACGTGACGCCGAGCGCCACGGTGGTGCTCAACGTGGCCGGCGCCACGAAGTCGTTCACCGGCGAGGGCGACGGGATGGTGCACGCGGCGTTCGCCGCCATCAAGGAGGGGTTCGGGATAGACGCCCGGCTCGTCGACTACCGGGTGGTCCCGGTGACGTCGGGAGCGGACGCCATGGCCGAGGTGAACGTGGTGGTGAGGGTCGGTGGTGACACCTTCGCCGGTCGCGCCCTCCACACCGACGTGGTCGAGGGATCGGCCGAGGCCTTCGTCGAAGCCCTCAACAAGGCCTCCTCCTGAGGTTGAAGACCCTGGGTTGTGGACCTCGCTGAGCGAAGTCCACAGCCCGCGGTTCCCCCGCACCCGGATCGGCGGGCGGTTACGATCGACCCTGCAAACGATTGCCGTCAGGTGGGAGGCCGCGTGAGAATTGGCTGGATCGGTCTTGGAGACATGGGCCAGGTCATCGTGCCCCGGCTTCTCGAAGCCGGGCACGAGGTCTGCGGGTGGAACCGGACATCAGGGAAGTCGGCACCGCTCGAGGCCCTGGGGATGACCACCGGCGCCACACCCGCCGAGGCGGCCCGCGACACCGACGTCGTGTTTTCGATCGTCACCGACGCGGCGGCCGTGAAGGCGGTTGCCCTCGGCGACGACGGCATCGTGGCCGGCCTTGCACCGGACTCCGTCTACCTGGACATGAGCACGATCGACCCCGACGTCAGTCGTGCCGTGGCTGCCGCCTTCTCAGCCGCCGGCAAGACGATGCTCGACGCCCCCCTCTCCGGCTCGCCGATCACGGTGGCCGCGGGAACGGCCTCCCTCATGGTGGGAGGCGACGAAGCCGCGTACCGGCGTATCGAACCGGTGTTGTATGACATCGGTTCCAAGGTCTCGTACATCGGCCCCTCGGGGACCGCCGCCCAGATGAAAGTAGCGGTGAACCTGACCCTCATCGTGGAGATGGTTGCGTTCTGCGAATCGGTCGCCCTCGCCGAGAAGGGTGGCGTCGATCGAGCCGTCGCCGTCGACGCGATGCTCAAGAGCGTGGTCGCGTCACCCGTGATGGGGTACCGGGGCCCTTTCATCCTCGACATGCCGGACAAGCCGCTCGCAGACGTCACTCTCCAGCAGAAGGACATGGTTCTGGCTCTCGAAGTCGCCAGACGGCAGGGTTCCCCGGCGCCACTGGGAGCCGTTGCCAACGAACTTCTCAACGCATGTCGAGGTATGGGTATCGACCATCGGGACTTCGTGACCGTCTTCGATGTCTACCGAATGATGGCGGGCGGCGCATGACGGGCCACGAACGGCTCCACCTGCGTCTCGACGAGGTGCCGCTCGTTGGCGGTCTCCGGGAGGAGGACGGCTGGGTCCAAATGCAGGTCCAGTTCTTGCTCGATCGGGCAAACACAGGACGTGACGACTTCCTCCTCGGCTGGACGGTCCTTCCACCGGGAGCGCGCCATGACCGCCACCTCCACGAGAACGCCGACGAGTTCTTCATCGTGCTCCAGGGCCAGGGACACATCTACACCGACGATGGCATGGCCCCGTCGACCAAGGGCGACGTGATCTTCACCCCGAGGGGCCGGTGGCACGGTTTCGACAACACGGGAACCGAAGACGTGACACTCGTGTGGGGGTGGAACGGTGCGGGCTCGCTCGAAGCCTCCGGCTATGTCGCCGATGACTGATCCTCGGGTCGCGGCCGGATTTGCAAGGCTCATCGAGACGCGGCGTTCGGCGCTGGACTCCGGGACAGGCTCTCTGGGCTGGAAGGCCGCCTTCGGAGCTCCG
Source organism: Acidimicrobiia bacterium (assembly GCA_029865445.1). GTDB lineage: Bacteria > Actinomycetota > Acidimicrobiia > Spongiisociales > ZC4RG35 > JAOUGY01. The sequence continues at coordinate 21,908 of JAOUGY010000015.1, forward strand.
TCCTCGCGACAACTCCTCGACCTGCACGCGCCCGCCGTGGGGTACCTGACCGAAGCGACCCGGATCGTGTCCGGAGCGGCGGTCGACAT
>JAOUGY010000272.1 GCA_029865445.1 Acidimicrobiia bacterium
TCTCAGACCGGGTGGTCTGTCCTCGTCAAGGGGACCGCGGTGGAGGTCCTCACCGACGACGAAGCAAACGCTCTGTTCGACCTTGGACTGCGGCCGTGGGCTGCAGCCACCGAGAAGCGGCGATGGATTCGGGTTCGCCCCGACGAGATAACCGGCCGAAAGATCGTTTGATCTTTCGGCAGAGAACAAGGTTCGGCCAAACCGCCAGGGGTCACAATGACAGCCGTCAAGGCGACGGTGGATGAGACGACAGGGGACGAAAGATCGTGAGTATTTCCTGGGTACATGACTTTGCCGACGGCAATGCCACCATGCGCGACCTCCTCGGAGGCAAAGGTGCCGGTTTGGCGGAGATGACGAGCATCGGGCTGTCCGTCCCGCCTGGGTTCACGGTCACCACCGATGCGTGTCGCCATGTCATGAACCACGGTGAGGTGCCCTCCGACCTGTGGTCTCAGGTAGACGAGGCGATGATGCGGCTGGAAGCCCAGATGGCGAGGACCTTCGGCGCCGGTCCCGCGCCATTGCTCGTCTCGGTACGGTCGGGCGCCAAGATCTCGATGCCCGGCATGATGGACACCGTCTTGAACCTCGGCATCAACGATCGGCTGTTGCCCGTGCTCGTCGAGTGGTCCGGCGACGCCCACTTCGCCCACGATGCCTACCGTCGTTTCCTGCAGATGTACGCCAATGTCGTTCTGGGCATCGACGGTGAGCCATTCCAAGCCACGTTGAGCGAACTCCGCGAGAGACGCGGTGTCCCCGATGACTCCCAGCTCACAGTCGAGGATCTCACCGAGGCCGTGGAACGGTTCAAGAAGCTCATCGCCGACGCCGGATGCGTGGTTCCCGAGGACCCACGTGAACAGCTGCACACGGCGATCGCGGCTGTCTTCAATTCGTGGAAGAACCCGCGGGCGTTCGCCTACCGCCGCATCAACAAGATCCCCGACGACCTGGGGACGGCGGCGAATGTCCAGACCATGGTGTTCGGGGACCTCGGTGAGGACTCCGGGACAGGCGTGTGCTTCACGCGCGATCCGGCGACCGGCGACCGCCGCCCATTCGGTGACTACCTGCCGCGCGCCCAGGGTGAGGACGTGGTGGCGGGCATCCGCAACACGCTCACTCTCGATGACCTCGGGGATCTCCACCCGCAGTTGCACACCGAACTGCTCGACGTGATGAACACCCTCGAACAGCACACCACCGACATGGCCGACATCGAGTTCACCATCGAACGCGGCAAGCTGTGGGTCCTGCAGACCCGGGCCGGCAAGAGAACGGCCGGAGCGGCAGTGAAGATCGCGGTCGAAATGGCCCACGAGGGCCTCATCGACAAGGAGACGGCGGTGACGCGAGTCGATCCCGCCCAGCTCGAACAGCTCGAGCGGCCGCGTATCGACGCCAAGGCGGCAGGCGACCCCATAGCCTTTGGAGTCGCGGCATCGCCGGGTGCCGCGCAAGGGGTAGCCGTGTTCGATGCAGACCGCGCCGTCGCCGCGCGCGCCGAAGGCAAACGCGTTCTGCTCGTCCGTCAGGAAACCACACCCGACGACATCCACGGTATGGATGCGGCCGACGGCATCTTGACCAGCCAGGGCGGCAAGACGAGCCACGCCGCCGTCGTCGCCCGCGGAATGGGCAAACCCGCCGTGACAGGTGTCGCCGCCCTGGCCGTCGACAACAAACGCGGGTACGCCCACACCGATACGGTCGAGTTCTCCGAAGGAGAGATGATCACGATCGACGGCACCACGGGCGCCGTGTACCTGGGGTCGCTCGACCTCATCGAACCAGAAGAGACGCCGGAGCTCCACGAGCTCCTCCAGTGGGCCGACGAGATCAGGACTCTCGGGGTACGCGCCAACGCCGACACGCCGGAGGACGCCGCCAAGGCTCGGGCAGCCGGAGCCAGCGGCATCGGCCTGGCCCGGACCGAGCACATGTTCCTCGGTGAACGACTCGGGATCGTTCAAAGGATCATCCTGGCCGATGACGACGAGGAACGGGAAGAGGCGCTCCAGGCCCTCAAGGACCTCCAGAGGGGCGACTTCGTCGGCATTCTCGAGGCCATGGACGGATTGCCGGTGGTCGTGCGGTTTCTCGACCCACCGTTGCATGAGTTCCTTCCCTCGTTGCTCGACCTAGAACACCAGATGGTCGACCGAGTCCGCGCCCGCGTCTCGGCAGATGATCTCGTGTCAACCGCCTCGAAGGTGGCGCGCTGGCAAGAGGACAACCCGATGCTCGGACTTCGGGGTGTGCGGCTGGGGCTGATGCTCCATCATCTGTACCTCATGCAGGCGGAGGCCGCCGTCGACGCCGTGGTCATTCGGAAGGAGGCGGGAGGGAATCCGCAATTGGAGATCATGATTCCGCTGGTGGCAGCGGTGGAAGAGCTCCGACGGATGCGGGAGATGATCGAAGGCGTCATCGCGGCGAAGGAAGCGGCCAGCGGCATGAAGCTGGAGATCCCGATCGGGACCATGATCGAGTTGCCACGAGCCGCCCTCACCGCCGGGGAGATCGCCGAGGTGGCGGAGTTCTTCTCGTTCGGCACCAACGACCTCACTCAAATGACGTTCGGGTTGAGCCGGGATGACGCAGAGGGCCTGTTCCTCCGCGACTACCTGGAGCAGCGGATTCTCACGTTCGACCCGTTCCAGACCATCGACGTCGCAGGCGTCGGCCGCCTCATGAGGGTCGCCAACCAGGAAGGGCGCGCATCGAATCCGAACCTCATCGTCGGTGTGTGCGGTGAGCACGGGGGGGATCCGGCGTCGATCGCCTTCTGCCGTGAGATCGGGCTCGACTACGTGTCGTGTTCTCCACCTCGAGTGCATGTGGCCCGTTTGGCGGCGGCGCAAGCAGAGGTCGGAACGAAGGTCGAGGAAACCGGCGGCTGAGCGCGGCGCCGATTCACGGCCCTCGTACGAAACCGATGCCGTCGCCGGCGGTGGTGTAGAGGGTCAGGGCTGGGTCCTCGGTGGAGGCCCACATGTCCTGGCCCAACACGTCGAAGAAGTGGACGTCCTGGTCGTGTGCCGGGCCCGAACATGACTCCTCCGAGACTTCAAGTCCGTTGACCATCATGTGGCCCTCGCGGGCATCCACCAGGCCGGCGAACCTACGGCAGCCCGAGGAGCCGAGCACGAGCCCGGATCGGAACTCGATGAAACCGTCGCCCTGGGCATGCTGGGGCCCGGTCGAGGTGAACCACGAGTCCAGAGTCCACCGCTCTGTGATCCGAGCGATGGCGAACACCATCATGAAGCGATCGTGGAGAACCAGAAGGCGGCCCCGCTCCAACCGGGCTTCGCCGGCCTGCGCGAGGGCATCGAGAAACGCCCTGTCGAAGTCGAGGCCCTGAGGGCAGTCGGGATCATCCACGATCTGGTCGTCGCCGGCATAGGCGCCGCACATCGCGCCGATGAAAACGGAGCCGGCCACAACCGTCACCACCGCCTCTCCCGAGACGCGGGTACCGGCGACCGTGAACGAGTCGAGTTCCCAGACTTGGTCGCCGAAGGCCTCGACCACATTGACCTCTGGATTCCCTGTGGAATCAGAAGGGGCGGCGGTAGTACAGGCCAACAAGACCAGCACCACTCCTGCAAACGAGGCTGCGCGCACAGGTCTTTGAACGCTCGGACCGGCCGGTCGGTTCCTGGGACAAAAGTGCAATCCGCAGCCCGACCGGGGTAGGTTTCCTGATCGTGCTGGGAGAACCGCTCGACATCTGGAAATCGGCACGCTCCGGCAACCGTCGGGGCCTGGCCCGGGCGCTCTCGATCGTGGAGGACGGACGGGACGGGGCCTCCGACATCCTGGCCGCCGCCCACCGCCTCGCCGGAGACGCCCACCTGGTGGGAATCACCGGAGCTCCGGGGGCCGGCAAGAGCACCCTCACCGACCGGCTCGTCACCCACGCCCGCGCCGACCATGATCGGGTGGCCGTCGTGGCGGTGGACCCGTCGAGCCCGTTCACCGGCGGAGCAATCTTGGGGGACCGGATCCGAATGCAGGATCACACCTCCGACGAGGGTGTGTTCGTACGGTCGATGTCGAGCCGGGGTCACCTCGGCGGTCTCGCCGATGCCACCGCCAAACTCGTCTGCCTCCTCGACGCCACCGAACACGACCCGGTCTTCGTCGAAACGGTGGGAGTGGGTCAGAGCGAGGTCGAGGTCATGGACCTCGTCGACACGGTGGTGGTCGTGGTCACCCCGGGCATGGGTGACGGCGTCCAGGCCGCCAAGGCGGGTCTGCTCGAGACCGCCGACGTCCTGACCGTCAACAAGGGCGATATGCCGGGAGCATCTCAGGTCGTCACCGAACTGACGAATATGCTGGAACTGGGTCCTCCCAGGGCGTGGACGCCGCCGGTGATCGTGACGACAGCCTCCACCGGCGAAGGGGTTGCGGAACTCGCGAGAGCCATCGACGATCATCGCCGTCATCTCGTGGATTCCGGCAGGCTGTCCGAGGAACGACGGACGCGGACAGAAATCGTGGTCCGGCGAGCGGTCCTGAGCCGGCTGTCCCGTCACCTGGTGGAGACGGGGATCGACCCTTTGGTGATAGACCGCGTCGTCAGCCGCGAGGTCGACCCATGGAGCGCCGCCGACTCGATGTGATCAGGCGACGGCGTTGACCTCGTCGACGCCCGGAACGCGGTCTTTGAGGATGCGCTCGATCCCGGCCTTCAGGGTCATCATCGACATCGGACAGCCACCGCACGCACCCACCATCTGGAGGTTCACCGTGCCACCGTCGGTCCCGAGGAGGACTATGTCGCCACCGTCCATCTGGATCGCCGGACGGATGTAGTCGAGGGTCTGCTCGAGCAGACCGAGGTCGATGTCGGTGGCGCTGTCGTCGACCGGCGCCGACGTCTTGATCTCGATTGGGGTGGTGGTATCGCTCATGTCGTGAAGCCCAGGTTACCGGGCGTATCGATCAACCCGAATCCGGCGATACCTATTCCGCCCCGGCGACGAACGCCACCGACGCTTCGTCGGCGCCGTCGGGTGATCGCGCCTGAACGATGAGCACCGAACCCGGTGCCGTAGGGAAACCCGCACCCCAGAACCAACGGATGGGACCGGCGTCCTCCACCTCCCACTCGGTGAGCTCGACCAGCCCGGTGGAGGTACGTGCGAGCACCCGGACCTCCGCTGATGCCGTGAGCCAAGCCTGGATTGCGACCGGAGTCCGCCCGAAAGCGACAACCGTGAGCGATTCGAGTTCCGGCGCCAGACCGAGTCCGACCGGGGGCACGACACGCACGCCCGATCCGGCCCTCTCGAACGTCCAAGTTCCGAGAACGCCATCGGCGATCGGCTCGCCGTCGAGCGAGA
>JAOUGY010000016.1 GCA_029865445.1 Acidimicrobiia bacterium
CCGACCGCCGGCCCGAGCGACAGTAGAGGATCACCTTGGTGTCTCTCGGAAGCTCGTGGTACCACTCGTTGATCGTGGACATCGGTTTGAGGACTGCACCGGCGATGCGCGCCTCGTCCCATTCGTTCTGCTCTCGGATGTCAACGAGCAGCGCTCCGTCGTTCATGAGTGCATCGACCTCGTCGACTGTCACCGATGGGACCTCGGGGGCCGTCTGTCCGAACATGGGCCCCAGCTTAGAACTGGGCATGGTGGATCGAGAAGGCGCTCAGGGCGGGAACAGGCTGAGGACCCGCCACCCGCGATCAGGAAACCCGGCGCGATCGGCGGTCCTCGCCGAGCCCTCATTCGACAAACCGTGCAGATAGGTGGGGATCGAGCCTTCGGCCAGGACGCGTCGGGCGGCCTGGGCCACCAGCAGGCCGGCCCAACCCATTCCCCGAAAAGCTTCCTCGGTCACCACCGCCAACTCCTGGCCGTGGTCATCGTGGCGTTTCCGACCAACTCCCGAAGTCACCGCACCATCCTCGCAACCTATGAGCACCTCGCCGTTGAATGGTCGCAGCCACGCAGGCAGGCCCGGGGCTGTCGGTGCCACCCACCGCCCGGGTTCGATCCCGATTGTCGGGTCGTTGCTCCAGCGGAAGACTCCCACGTTGAACCGCCAACCATCGAGGTCGAGGGCCTCCGCAAGGCGAGGACCGACCTCGGAGATCGAGTTGCCCAGTCTGCGGATCTCGGCCACTCGGTCGGGGGGGACGCCGAGCACCGTCCCGTCGGGAGTGTGTACTCCTCGAACCGGCCTGATGGAGCCATCCCATCCCGGCCGGGTCCTCGACTCGGCTCCGACCACGGTGAGGCCCCGGTCCGGCGCGGGCCACACTCCAACCCAGCTGGACAGGTGGCGGGTCAATCGCTCGTCGATCACGACACCAGTGTGGCTTGGTCGGGTGCGCCGTCCAAGGTTCGTGCCATGGTGCACGCCGCCGCGGGCACTACCCTGTACCGTCGTGATCCCATCGACAGTCGACGAGGTCGTCGACGCCTTCGCCGAACACGATTACGTGGCCGACCGGTCGCTCGCAGTCGCCGTCCACCTGTCTCTTTCTCTGGGGCGGCCTCTCTTCCTCGAGGGTGAGGCCGGTGTGGGCAAGACCGAGGTGGCGAAGGTCCTGGCGGCGGTGCTGGGCAGTCGGCTCATCCGACTCCAGTGCTACGAGGGTCTCGACGTCTCCAACGCGGTTTACGAGTGGGACTACGCCCGTCAGATGCTGGCCATCAGGCTCATCGAGGCGCGAGGCGACGGTGCCCACGCCGGGGTCGACGACATCATGAGCCGGAACTTCCTCATCGCCCGGCCTCTGCTCCAGGCGATCGAGTCTGCCGACGGCGGCGTCCGACCCGTGCTCCTCATCGACGAACTCGACCGGGCAGACGAGGAGTTCGAGGCCTATCTCCTCGAGGTGCTGTCTGACTTCCAGATCACCATCCCCGAGATCGGCACGATCCGCGCCGTAGAGCCGCCGGTTGTGATCGTCACATCGAACCGGACGCGTGAGATCCATGACGCTCTCAAACGCCGTTGCATCTATCACTGGGTCGATTATCCCGATGTCGACCGCGAGGTGGAGATCGTCCACACTCGGGTCCCAGATTTGGATCGCCGGCTCACGGTGCAGCTGGCTCTGGCAATGGCCGACCTTCGCTCCTTCGACTTGTTCAAACCTCCGGGTGTGGCGGAGACCATCGACTGGGCGAACGCGCTGCGGGTGCTCGGGTCGCAGGACCTCGACGAAGCGGTGGTCGCCGATACCCTCGGCGTGATCCTCAAGTACCGAGAAGACGTCGAGGCGGTGAGAGGCCGGGGACTGGCCGCCGTGATCCACCAGGTGGAATGAGATACCGGTCCGCCTTCGTCGTCGCGGCGGTCTGCTGGTTTGCCGCCACCCCTGCCGCCGCCGCCGAACCGGACGACGTGGTCACGATCTGGGAGGCGGGTGGTCTTCAGCCGGGGACGATCGAAGCGGTTCGCGTCGCCGCAACCATGGAACGGGGGACCGTGACGATCCGTCGATCCGGCACCATGCGGTTGATGGGCGTCACGAGGGATGGCGTCGACGTCCAGCGACCCGCCCAAGGGTTCGGGTATCCGATGTCGGTCCTCTCGACCGTGGCATCCGATCCGACTCTCTCGCCTGACATCATCGACGTGCTGCGGAGGGGGAGACTCGTGATGTCGGAGCGATCGGCCGCACTGCGAGGAGCGCAGGCGGGCGACGTGGTGGAACTCGAAGGCTGGAATCGCGAGACGATCCCGATCGTCATCGGCGCCGTCGTTCCCGACGCAGACATCGACTGGTACGAGATCGTGATCGGCGATGCGGTGGCTGCCCGTCTGTACTTCGACCGGCCGTCGGCGGCTCTCGTGTCGGTGGCGGACCCGGGAGCCCTGGTGAAACGCCTTCGAGGAGCGGTGGCGGCGGGACCGATCCGGGTGGGCACGTCGTCGGATCCCATCTCGTTCGCCGATGCCACGTTGCCGACCGTGGTGGTGAAAGAGCGGTTCGGAGAGTTCTCGTACCGCCCCACAGGGGTCGGGGACGGAGTCGAGCTCGACCAGGAGTGGCTCGACCGGAACATCGTCACGGCCTTCATTCCGGGGCTGGGCGCGTTCAAGTGCAACCGGGCCGTCGTGCCGTACGTGCGAGCCGCCATCGCGGAAGCAAAGCTGCTGGGCTTGGCCGGGGAGATCGACTACACGGACTTTCAGCTCGCCGGAGGGTGCTTCAACGCCAGGCTGATGCGAGGAACGGACCAGGGGTATGCATTATCCCGTCACGCCTGGGGCATCGCGATCGACGTCAATCCGAGTACCAACGGATTCGGGAAGGACGTGAACCTGAGCGAGGCGTTCGGTGACGTGATGCGCCGGTGGGGTTTTGCGTGGGGAGCGACCTGGACCTTGCCCGATGGGATGCACTTCGAGTGGGTGCGTCCCCCGGTTGACGTGCGAGCGTGTCCGGACCACTCGACGTCAACCCTGTCGTGGCCGTCATGGCCGGTGGTGTCGTCGGGTGAGGTGTGCGAAGCCATCGTTTCCTAAACGGTCATTCGCCTCATGCGGGGTCGGGAGGGTGCGGGTTGAATGGAGACGTGACCCTTCGGCACCGCGGCGCAACTTCCCGGTCGCCGTCCTGGCGCCCGTCCCCCCGCTACCGCTTCGCATCGCTAGGCTCGAAACCGGCGATGGCGATTGCTTTGTTGTGTCGAGACAGGGGACCTCCGCCGGATGGCGTTCAGACGTCTGTCCGTCGCCCACCAAGGAGTGTCCTTCCATGAATGTCGACCGCTACGCGCATCTCCACAGCCCATCGGGTGCTCTCGTCTCGATGTACGTCGACCGACGAGGCGGATCATCGAGCGCGGTTGTGAACGAGCTGGTGAAGTCGCTCAAAGCGAGATCCGACCGGCTGCCGCGAGAGTCGGCGATGTCCGTGCGAGAGGACATCGGACGCATCGAAGCGCTGGCCAAGCGGATGGACATGGGAACCAATCCAGCGTGGTTCGTCTTCGCCTCCCATGTAGACGCCATATTCGAACATGACACCCTCCCTGAGCCGGTTCGGAGTCACGTGGCGGTTTCGGCTCGACCATATCTCCGTCCAATCCGGGCGGTTCGCGGTCCGATCAGCGCTCTCGTGGTCCAGGCGGAACGGTCCAATACTGCCCTTCACAGGCTCGATACGGAACTCAGTTCGATCGGCACCTTCGAGGCGGATCCGGGCAAGGACAACTACGGCGGATTCCAGGGTTACGACGAGGCCCGGGCCACCAGACATGCCGATGAGGAGACCGCCCGAATGTGGCGGGAGGCGGCGGCGGTCGCTCTCGCCGAGCATCAGAAAAAGCCCTTCGACTTCGTGGTGATCGCAGGGCATCGCCACGACATGGACCCGTTCGAGGCCACCCTGCACCCCTACCTCAAGGCACTCCCCACACGTCGCCTCGTCGTGGACCCGCGTACCAGCACACCGGCGGAACTGACGGCCCGCGTTCGAGAGCTCGAGGTGTCGATCGTCACGGATCGGGACGAGGGCACGGTCCGCGCCGTGCTGGAGGGTGCGCACCAGGGCCGGCCCGTGGCGCGGGGTACCCTCGATGTGCTCGACGCCGCCAACATGGAGGCCGTCGACACGCTCGTGGTCTCCGGTCCCTACGCAAAGCCCGGTGTGGTGTGTCGGGGCTGCGGCTGGCTCGCCAGGACCGGTGAGGCCTGCCCTTCGTGTGGCGAACCCTTCGACGAAACCGACGATGTGATCGGCGCTGCCATGGAGAAGATTCTGTCCACTGGCGGTGCCGTCGATCAGGTCTCGGTCGCTTCCCCGCTCGACGCCGATGGAGTCGCCGCGCTCTTGAGGTTCCCGCTGCCGGTGTGAATCGGTAGCCTGCCTGCATGCCCAATCCCGACGTCCTGGTGGAGTTTGCAGTGCGGCTCCGCGAGGAGGGGATCCCGGTCTCCGCCGTCTGCGCCGAGGATCTCTTGGCGGCGCTGGAGGCGGTTGGAGCCGCCTCCGCCGAGGACGTGTACTGGTCGTTTCGGTCGTTGACCGTCCGATCCCGCGAACACGTGCCTGCATTCGACTCGGTCTTCCTCGAGGTCTTCGGTCGCCGGGAGGGTGGCGGTTTGTGGATCGCCTCCGAGCCGGTGCCCAGGACGTGGTCGATCGACAAGGGATTGGAGGACGGCGAGGGCGACGGAACCAAGGAGGAGGTCATGACCTTCTCTGGCGCCTCTCTGGTGGAACGCCTCGCCGAGAAGGACTTCTCGGAGCTGACGAAGGAGGAGGAGGGACAGGTACGGAACCTGATCGCCCGGATGGTGTGGAATCCGGCCGACACCCTCTCCCGGAGACGAAGGCCGGTGAGGGGCGGCGATCGACCCGACATGCGGCGCACGCTCCGCCGTTCCGTCGGACCCGACGGCGACCTTCTTCGCATCGCGACCACCGAGAGGAAGACGAGGCGCCGGCCGCTCATCTTCATCGCGGACGTCTCGGGTTCGATGGAGCGGTATTCAGAGATGCTGCTGTACTTCGCCCACGCCGCCCGCGGCCGGATGGGGCGGCTAGAAGCCTTCGTGTTCTCCACGAGGCTCACCCGGATCACGAGAGAACTTGGAAGGCGTGAACCGTCGGCCGCCATCGCCATGGTGGCCGAGGCGGTTCACGACTGGTCGGGAGGAACCAGGATCGGGGACTGTCTCCGCGCCTTCAACGTCGAGTGGTCGCGGAGGGTCTGCCGCGGAGGCCCAATCGTCTTGATCGTGTCGGATGGCTGGGACCGGGGTGAACCTGAGGTCCTCGCAGCGGAGATGGAGAGGTTGTCCCGCAGCGTCCACCGGGTGGTGTGGCTGAACCCGCTTGCCGGACGCATCGGCTATTCCCCGGAGACCAGAGGGATGAAAGCGGCCCTTCCCCACGTCGATGACTTCCTCGCTGCCGGGACGCTGGCCGACCTGGCGACCCTCGTTGAGCTGCTCGAGTCGGTCCCGATGCGCGCCGGGGGGTGATAGCATCTCGATCATGAGAACCGAACTCGAGCTGCGGCGGCGCTGGCGAGCTGAAGGCAAGGATGTAGCGGTTGCGACCGTCGTGAGGGTCGCCGGCCCCGCGCCCCGGCCCATCGGCTCCAAGTTCCTTGTTTCGTCTACCGGTGATATGGAAGGATCGGTGTCGGGGGGGTGCGTCGAGAACGACGTGTTCCTCCACTGTCAGGATGTGCTGGCCACCGGCGAATCGAAGCTTGTCACATATGGGATCGCCGACGACGACGCCTTCGAGGTGGGGCTGGCATGTGGCGGCACGATTCAGGTCTACATCGAACCGTGGTGAACGAGGTCAACGCCGTCCTGGACGCATGTGAGCGTCTCCTCGAGTCGGGTGCCCTGGGGGCTCGCCTCACGGTGATCTCCGGAGATGACCGCGGGAGCACAGCCGTTGTCGCCCACGACGGTGCCGTGGTCGCCGGTTCGCTTCCACCCGATCTTGGAGGCGACGCCGTATCCGATGCTGTCGCGGTGATGGAGCGGGAGCAGAACGTAACCCTCGCGTACGGCGAGGTCGACGTGTTCATCGAGACTCTGGCGTCACGTCCCGAGCTACTGATCTTCGGGGCGGTCCACATCGCTCAATCGCTGACCACCCTCGCGTCCCACCTCGGCTACCGCGTGACGGTGTCCGATGCGCGACCCGCGTTCACCACGCGTGACAGATTCCCCGATGCGGATCGGCTCCTGGTCGGCTGGCCCGACCAGGTGGCGGCCGATCTCGAGTTCGGATTGAACACCTTTGTGGTCGTCCTCAGCCACGATGCTCGTTTCGAGGACCCGCTGTGGCCGCTCATCAAGGGCAAACGGGTCCGCTATCTAGGGGCCATGGGAAGCACCCGAACTGCAGCCCGACGCCGGGAGCGACTACACGAAGCCGGTTGGGCCTCCGAGGACATCGACAGGATCCACGGTCCGATCGGGCTGGACATCGGAGCGGAAACCCCGGGTGAGGTGGCGGTTGCGATCCTGGGTGAGATGACACGCGATCGGTATCGGTCGGACGTACCGCTGAATGTGAGAGGCGAAATTCGAAGGATCGTGAAGTCGTGATCGCCGGACTGATACTGGCCGCAGGCGGATCTCGGAGGCTCGGACGCCCCAAGCAGCTCGAACCGTGGGGGAGAGACGCCACCTTGTTGGGTACCGTCGTCGACACCGCCCGGTCCTTCGGTCTCGACGAGCTGTGGATTGTGCTGGGGTCGGAGATCGACGAGATCATGGAAGCCGTCGACCTGTCCGACATCGGAGTGATCGAGAATCCGGAGTGGGAGGAGGGGTTGGCCTCGTCGATTCGAGTTGGCCTCGACGCGTTGACGAGGATGTCGCGGGCCGACGCCGTGTTCCTCATCCTCGGCGACCAGCCCGGCCTCGACCCTGAGTTGGTGGCGACGATGATCACCCACAAGGCGCGGTCCAAGCGCATGGCGATAGTGCCCAAGTATCGCTACATGTGGGGTCATCCCGTTCTCGTGGACCGGACGCTGTGGCCGCGGTTGATTTCGTTGTCGGGTGATGAAGGTGCCAAACGTCTTCTTCAGGCTCATCCCGAGTGGGTGGAGGAGGTGTGGGTCGAGTCGCTGCCGCCTCGCGATGTCGACACGAGCGCCGATGTCGAGGAGTTGCGGCCTCGGCGGTGAGAACACCCACTCTCGGGTTCGTGGGCTGAGGCATGGCACTAACCTCTCGCCCGCGGACGAGAGGAATTTCACCCTATGCCATCTATCGCCGAGGTCGAGGGGATCGGGCCGACGAGTGCCCGGAAGTTGCGGAAGGCCGGCGTACGCACCACGGAGGGGCTTCTGAAACGAGCTGCGACCCGCAAGGGGCGCACCGAGTTGGCGGACGCCACCACACTCAGCGCCGACCAGTTGCTGGCATGGGTGAATCGTGCCGACCTCATGCGGGTGAAGGGCGTCGGCTCGGAGTATGCCGACCTTCTCGAACACGCCGGCGTGGACACGGTCAAGGAGCTGCGCCGTCGGAACCCCAAGACCCTCACGCTCAAGATCGTCGAGGTCAACGAGAAGAAGCAGCTGGTGAGGCGGCTCCCGACCGAGGGCATGGTCGAAGCCTGGATCGAGCTGGCGAAAGGCCTCGATCCGATCGTCAAGCATTGAAAAAGGGCCCCCGATCGGGGGCCCTTTCGCGTTGATCGCCGAATCGTTCAGGAAGCCTTGGCTGCCGTGGTCTTGGCTGCGGGCTTCTTGGCTGCAGTCGTCCTGGTGGCCGGCTTCTTGGCAGCGGGCTTCTTGGCTGCAGTCGTCTTGGCTGCCGTGGTCCTGGCTGCGGGCTTCTTGGCCGCGGTGGTCTTGGCCGCGGGCTTCTCGCTGGCCGGTGCGCTCACTTCGACCTTCTCAGAGATCTTGCCGTTCTTGGCGGCGGGCCGGAAGTTGGTCCGCCAGGTATCGAGGAGGTCCTCCAGCTGGTCGCGCAGTTTGCTGACCTGGGTCTGAACCTGATCGAAGTCCACCCGATCGGTGATCTCGTCGATGGCCTTGCTGTCGCCGATCTTGCCAACGAACCGTTCGCCCTCTTTGGCCCACTCGTCGAGCTGGCTCTGGAAGTCCTTGCTCATGGACTCACGACCGTCGTTCATCTTCGAACGAAGGTGGTCGACCTTGCTTTGGGCGGTCTTGGCGACTGCCACGGGGGCGCCGACGGCCGCATAGAGGTACTTCTTGGTCTTCATGGGATGCTCCCTTTCTCGTTGTCTCTTCACTCTTGGTCATCCGCACCCGAGCCGGTTTCGACCAGGGCGCGATACAGATCCAGGAGAACTTGCTTCTGGCGTGAGGTGAGGCGGTGATCCGCTTCGACAGCTTCCACCACGGTGGAGGCCGCCGAGTCCTGTTCGATCAGGCCGACCTTGGTGTACAGGCTCTCGGCCGAGATCTCCAGAGCACGCGACAGACGCTTCAGGATCTCCGCCGAGGGCTTGCGGATCCCCCGCTCGATCTGGCTCAGGTAGGGGTTCGAGATCCCGGCCCTGTCAGCCAGTCTCCGGAGCGACAGGTTCGCCCGCTCACGCTGCTCGCGGATGAACTCGCCGATCTCCGATCCGTCTTCGTGCTTGCGACTGCTCACACAGTGCAGCATATCGCAAGCTGCTAGCAATTGCAAGCGGAGTGCTTGCCGCTCTAGACCAGTTGGGCGCCGACCAGGTCGCCGACGAAATAGGCGACGATGCCGCCGAGACCGGCGATCGCCATGTTCTCGAGGCCCGCCGTCGCGAAGTTGCCCCGCGTCACCCGGGCCTTGGCGACCCCGACCAGGAACAACCCGATCGCAGCGAGGCCCGCCGCCCAGATCAACCCGGTCCGGGTATCCGTAGTGACGGCGAACGGCACCACAGACGGCAGCGATCCCGCCATGAACAACAGTCCGGAAAAGACCATCGCCTTGATGGGGGACCTGCGCTCGGAATCGACCACGCCGAATTCCAACGCCTTCATGGCGTTCAACAACGCCGAGTCGGATCGGTCGAATGCGGCCACGATCCCATCGAGGTCGGCCGCCGCCACACCCATGTCGGCGAATATGCCTCGCAACTGATCGAGTTCCATCTCGCGGTGATCACGAATGTGGATACGTTCGAGTTCCAGTTCCGAGTCGAGGACTTCTTCCTGGCTCTTGGTCGCCAGATATTCCCCGGCCGCCATGCTCACCGCTCCGGCGATCGCTCCCGCCACTCCGGTCAGGAGGACCTGTCCCGCGTTCAGGCCACCGCCCACCACGCCGGCTACGAGGAGCAACATCGACACGAGGCCGTCGTTCACTCCCAACACGATGTCGCGCCAGTACTGGCGGGTGTCTCCGATGTGGGGCTCGTAGGTCATGGCGTCACCGGGCATGCTGGCGAGTGTATCCACGGCATGAGTCTCTATCATCCGCGGCCCCGAACCTGGTACTTCGCCTATGTCCTCCCAACCCCAGAACCCCGGTGCGGCGCGGCGCGCTGCGATCCTCGGCACCGGTCTGATCGGCTCCTCGATTGGAATCGGTCTGCGGAACGCCGGATGGTTCGTCACCGGGTGGGATCCCGATCCCGTGGCGATCTCCAAAGCCGGCGCCGTCGGCGCCTTCGATGAACCTGCGGGTGATCGCGAGTCGGCTACGAGACGGGCCGACCTGATCGTGTTGGCCGGCCCCGTGTCCGAGATCGTCCACGGGCTGGGGCGGCTCGACACCGCGGCGCTGGTCACCGACGTGGCCGGCGTGAAGGCACCGGTGGTGACCGCCGGGCACCACCTCGCGGGCTTCGTCGGCGGTCATCCGATGGCGGGCCGGGAGACATCAGGCCCGGCGGGCGCCTCCGGGTCGATGTTCCGGGGGGCCACCTGGGTGCTGACCACAGATGGGGCGCGGCCGGATGCCATCGACACACTGTCGGAGATCGTGGCCTCACTCGGAGCCAACCCGGTGAGGATGACAGCGACCGAACACGACGAAGCCGTGGCCGCGGCTTCCCATCTGCCCCATGTCACCGCGGCCGCACTCGTGGAGGCGGTGGCATCACACCCGGGAGCGCTCGATCTCGCAGCGGGTGGATTCCGAGACCTGACGAGAGTGGCGCTGTCCGAGCCGGGATGGTGGATCGACGTCCTGACCGCCAATTCGGGCCCTGTCGCGGACGAGTTGCGACGTATGGCAGCGGGTTTGGAATCGTTGGCCGGCGCAGTGGAGCGCGCCGATCGGGTGGTGCTCGAGGAGCGCCTGCGACGGGCGAGGGAGATCCGGGGAGGGATGGCGGCGCCGGTCGAGACGGTGTCCATGATCCTCGAGGACAGACCGGGGGAAATGGCCCGCGTCGGCCTCGCTCTCTCGCTGTCCAATGTCGACCTTCGGGACCTCCAGCTCCGGCACTCCGTCCACGGCGGAGGCGGTGTCCTCACCTTGTCGGTCAGGGCCGGGGAGGCAGCAAGGCTCCGCGAAGCCCTCGAGATGGAACGGTTTAGGGTTCTCGACTAGCCGGCGGAGGATGATCCACGGCGCGGCTGGTGCGACGGGCGCCTTCGGCGAGTCACGCGTCGAGCATGTCGAGGAGACCCGCAACGGCGACTCTGACCCCGACTTCGAGGCAACTCTCGTCGAGGCGGAACGATGCCGAGTGGAGATCCACCTTGCTTCCGTCCTCTCGACAGCCGAGACGCATGAGAGCCCCGGGCGCCTCGTCCAGGTAGCGGGCGAAGTCCTCTGCGCCCATGCTGACGAATGTGCCCTCGATCGCATCGTCGCTCAGGACCCGAGCAGCCGCCCGTTCCAGCGTCTGTACGACCCCGGCGTCGTTCACGACCGGTGGAATCCCACGCTGGTAGTGGAACGTGACTTTGGCACCGAGGGGAGCGACGATGTCGCGGGCGAGCTGTTCGAGGATCGCCGGGGCCTCCTCCCACACCGCCCGGTCGGCGGTCCTCAGGGTTCCCGACAGTTCTCCGTGGGTGGGAATCACGTTGTCGGCCGTCCCGGCCTGCACCCGTCCGAACACGAGGGCGACTGGCGCCCGCGCATCGAGGAGGCGGTCGAGCAGCGCCGGGATCTGGGTGATGAGCTGACCGGTCGCGTACACGAGATCGACCGTTTGGTGGGGACGAGCCGTATGACCGCCCGGGCCTTCGAGCGTGATGAAGAACCGATCTGCCGACGATGTGATTGCCCCACGTTTGAACCCCACCTTGCCCGAGTCCAGACCGGGGTCGACGTGGAAGGCGATGATCGAGTCAACGCCCTCCATGATGCCCTCGCGAACGAGGTCGTACGCTCCGCCGGGAAACGTTTCCTCCGCCGGCTGGAACATCACCCGTACCCGACCCGGTAGCTCGGATTCCAGCCGGGACATCACGAGGGCGACGCCGTAGCCGATGGCGGTGTGGGCGTCGTGTCCACACGCGTGCATCACACCGGGCACCTCGGACGCGTACAGAAGTCCGGCCGGCTCGTGGATGGGCAATGCATCGAGGTCGGCGCGGAAGGCGACCATGGGACCCGGGTTGCCGAAGTCGACCCACAAGCCGGTTTTGGGTGTTCGCACTCGCGGAAACGCACCCTGGTCTCGAAGCCCGGACACAACCAGCTCGGTGGTCCGGTACTCCTCCCCGGACAGTTCGGGATGACGGTGAACCTGTCGCCGGACTTCGATCACGTCGGCCAGCACGTCAGCCACGAGCCCTTCGATGCGTCCACGATCGATCATCCGCAACAGGGTACCCGTCGGCATTCGGGGCAGGGACTGTTCGTCGACCGCTACATAGGATGTCTCGATGGCCAGTGACCTCAAGTTTTCCGTGCTCGAGTCCATGCCCAAGGTGGAACTGCACATTCACCTGGAAGGGGCGATCCCGATGGACGCCATGTGGGCACTGGTACAAGCCGCCGGAGGCGGGCCCCGCACCCGGGAAGAGCTGGCGCGGCGGTTCGAGTACGGGGATTTCGCCCAGTTCCTCGACACCTGGATGTGGAAGCTGAGATTTCATCGAACGTATCACGACTACGAGTTCATGGCGGAGGCGGTTGCCCGCGACCTCGTGATTCAGAACATCGTCTACGTCGAGATGTACGTGTCGCCTTCGGATGCGCGAGCCAACGGCTTGGAGACCGGTCCGTTGCTCGCGGCGGTCAGGCGAGGGCTCGACAAGGTGGAGGGGGTGGACGTGGCGCTCGTGCCCGATCTGGTGCGCAACAGCGGGCAGCGGGCGGCGATGCGGACCCTCCAGGAAGTGATCGAGGTCGTCGAGGATGCCGGGATCATTGGCATCACCATCGGGGGCGACGAAGCGCGCTACGGAGCCGAGTTGTTCGCGGACCATTTCGCCCGGGCTGGTTCTGCCGGCTTGCGGCTGTCGGCGCACGCAGGCGAGGCAGCGGGGCCCGCATCGGTGACCGCCGCACTCGACGTGCTTGGGGTCGATCGGCTCGGTCACGGGATTCGGGCCGTCGAGGACCCCGGCCTCGTGGCCCGATTGGTCGTCAACCGGGTGCCGCTCGAGGTGTGTCCGACTTCGAACCTGCGGACGGGTGTGGCGACGTCATGGGAGACCCACCCTGTCCGAACGTTGATCGATGTCGGAGCGATGGTGACGATCAACTCGGACGACCCCGTCATGTTCGACAGCAGTGTCGCTCGCGACCTCTGGAACCTCCACTGCGAATACGGCTACGGCCTCGACGTGCTCGTGGGCCTCATGCACAACGCCATCGATGCCAGCTGGGCCGACGGCGCCCACAAGGCCGCCCTACGGGAGCGGCTCCAAGGTTGGCAGGAGAGCCTGTGACCGGTCCGCATCGCGGCCCGGCATCACGGCTATCTTGACCCGATGCCTCTGCGCGTCGCCGGAGCCCAGATCGACCTCGTTGTCGGAGATCTGGGAGGGAACGAAGCCAAGATTCTCGAAGCGATGGAGTGGGCCGCCGACGCCGGTGCCGCCGTGTTGTTGCTCCCCGAACTCGCCGTCACCGGGTATCCGCCCGAAGACCTGGTGCTCCGGCCCGGGTTCGTGGACGACAACCGGGAGGTCGTGCGCCGTCTCGCTCGCCAGTCCGGGCGGGTCACCACAGTGGTGGGGTTCGTCGATCACGCAGGGAACAACCATCGAGGATCAGGCGATGCCATCGACCGGAGAGTGGCCAACGCGGTGGCGATCCTGCAGGGGGGCGAGATCGTCGGGACCTATCACAAGGTGCTCTTGCCCAACTACGGGGTCTTCGACGAGGACCGGTACTTCTCCGAGGGCCAGACCCCCGACCGGATCTGGCACGTGGCCGGGATCCCGGTGGGTGTGTCGATCTGTGAGGACATCTGGCTTCCCGACGGGCCGCCTCATCTCCAGGCGAGGGCCGGAGCGAAGGTCTTGCTCAATGTGAACGGCTCCCCGTTCCATCGCGGAAAGGCGAATGAGCGTGAGGAGATGCTCGTCGCCCGCACTCGCAGCGCCGGGACCCCGCTCGTGTATCTGAACCTGGTGGGTGGTCAGGACGAGCTGGTCTTCGATGGTGCCAGCACCGTGATCGCAGCCGACGGGACTGTGATCCACCGATCGCCTCAGTTCACGGAAGACCGATTCGTGGTCGACGTCCCGCTGGCGGACGAGTCGGTCGAGGTTCGTTCCGTGACACCGTTTCTCGATCCGGAAGCCGAGGTCTATCAAGCTCTCACGACCGGTGTGCGCGACTACGTCCGTAAGAATGGCTTCACCAAAGTGGTGATCGGCCTGTCCGGTGGGATCGACTCGGCACTCACCGCAGCGGTGGCGGCCGACGCGCTCGGCCCCGAGAATGTTCGGGGTATCTCGATGCCGACGAGGTTCTCGTCGGAAGGGTCCGTCGAGGATTCCCGGGACCTGGCCGAGAACCTGGGGATCGCGTTCGATGTCGTGCCCATCGAGGGTGTGTTCGGCGCGTACCTCGAGACGCTGGGCCCGCTCTTCGAGGGGACCGAGTTCGGAGTTGCCGAAGAGAACATTCAGGCCAGGATCCGCGGTGCGCTCCTCATGGCCGTGTCGAACAAGTTCGGCCCGATGCTGTTGACGACCGGCAACAAGTCGGAGATGGCCGCCGGGTATGCCACGTTGTACGGAGACATGGCCGGCGGGTATTCGGCGCTCAAGGACGTTTTCAAGACGACGGTCTACGCTCTCGCCCGATGGCGGAACCGGGACGGTGAGGTGATCCCGTGGGCCACCATCGACAAACCTCCGTCGGCTGAGCTCCGACCCAATCAATTGGACTCCGATTCGCTCCCCCCGTACGACCTTCTGGACGCCATTCTGGAGCGATACATCGAGGACGACATGGTTGAGGACGAGATCATCGCCGAGGGTTTCGACGAGGCTCTCGTGAGGAGGATCGCCGCCCTCGTCGATCGAAACGAGTACAAGCGGCGGCAATCCGCTCCCGGGGTGAAGGTGACGTCGAAGGCGTTTGGGCGTGACCGGCGCCTACCGATCACGAACGGGTACCGGGGGTGAGCGTGACCGCTCTGGTCGACGGCGTGGAATCATCCACGATCCCGGTCTCGGACTCTGCGGTGCTGCGGGGCGACGGGTGCTTCGAGTCGATCCGTTCCTACGATGGGCGCCTCTTCGAACTCGGCGCCCATCTCGACCGCATGGAGGTGAGCGCGCGGGCCCTCGGACTGGTCATGCCTGAGCGCGCTCGGCTGGAGGAGTGGTGCAGGACCGTCGCCGCTACCGGCGACGGCGTGGTGAGGGTCCTCTTGACCCGGGGTGATGCCGTGGGGGCGGCCGTACCCGCGGAGCGATGCATCGTGCTCCACGTCCCCGTGTCCAGGAGAGCCACCTCGGTGACCCTGTTGCCCGTAGAGGCGCCCTGGCATTCGGCGGGTCGCGATTGGGCCCTGGCCGGTACCAAGACGCTCTCGTATGCGCCCAACCTCGCCTCGTCTCGAATGGCGGCAATCGCCGGCTTCGACGACGCTCTCCTCATCGCGGATGACGGTACGTTGCTCGAAGGGCCGACCTTCAGCGTGGCCTGGGTGGCCGGTGGGGTGTTGGAAACCCCCGCGCTCGGACTTCACATTCTGGACTCGATCACGAGACGCATCGTCCTCTCGCTCACGCATGACTTGGGCATACCCGTGGACGAAGGGCGCTTCCACCTGGATCAACTCGATCACGCCGACGAGGTGGTTGCCCTGTCGACGGTGAAGGAAGTGATGCCGGTGACGGCGGTCGGCGACCGCATCTACGAACCGGGGCCCTTGGCCCGGGCCCTCCAATCAGCTTTCGAGCGCAGGATCGATGCCGGCCTCGATCTCGCGGGCCTCGGATAGGTTCTCTCGGGCTTCGTTGGCAGCGAACACCGCAACGACCAGAGCGGCCGCCGGGTCTGCCCACCACACTCCCCAGGCCGCGTTGAGGGCCAAGCCGACCAAGGTGCTCGTCGACAGGATTCCGTCGAGGAACGTCATGGTCGCCTCGGCTTCGAGCGGCTCCGACGCCAGATCCCCGGCGATTCGGCGCTTGGCCGCGGCAAGTCCAAACATGACGAGAGCGGTGACCGCAAGGTAGGCGACACCCCACCACGATTCGCCGGCCCTTCTGCCCGAGGCCAGGTCCCGGATGGCACTCGCTCCGAGTGCGACTGCCAGCACCGCAAACGCAATGCCGACGAGTCTCAGGGCGAGCGCCGTCCGCCGTTGATCGGGTTCGGTGGGTCGGAGGTGCCAGATCACGACCATCGACGCGAACACCTCTACCAGCGATGACGTACCGAAGGCGATGAGTGCGAGTGATCCGGCGATTGAACCGAGGGTGATGGTGAGAACCGCCTCTCCCACGTTCCATCCAACGGTGGCGTATTCGAGTTGAAGAGCGCGGCGAGCAGGATCTGACACGGGCGGAAGACTACGACGCTGTCAGAGCGCCCGATTCAGGAGAGGGCGCCGCATCCGGATGCCGGGCCTTCGCCCATCGAACGAAGGATCAACTGCCCCAGTTCGGCTCGGCTCACGAATCGATCAGGACTCTGGGGCCCGCCGCAGCCGGCGATCCCGATCCGGGTGATGACCTTGGACGCCTCGAGCGGGGAGAGCACGCTCACGCCGTCGCTGGCGCCCACCAGCATCGCCGCCACCTCGCCGAAGCTCACCGGACGATCAGGGCACAGCGTGTTGAGCCCGCAGGCGATCACCGCCGAACGATCCAGGCCCGGGTCGAGTTGGCTCAGGTCGTATCCGATCGCGACCGAAGGATCCCGATCCGTGCCGACGACGGTGGCGATCCACGACTCGGCGTCGCCACCGGTGGCGTCGGCGCCCGGGCACACGCGCACACCCCAGTCATCGCACCAGAGCGAGACGCCCATGGCCGTCAGGGCATTGAAGAGCGGTTCGACGACGAGACCGTCGTCATCGACGAAGGCACCATCGAAGCCGGGACGAAGCGCCGCGACGTCGATCCGGGATGCGATGAGATCGATGGTCGCGACCTCGGCGCCATCGGTGCTGTCCTGCTCCGAGGTCATAGGTGTCGCGAACGCGGCTGCGCCCTTTCTCTCGGCGGCCACGATGCTGCCGTATGGGTCGATGGCGCGGCCATCCGCGTCGTGCAGTTCGAAGTGGAGGTGTGGGGCGGTGGTTTCTGCGTTGCCGCTGTCTCCCACCCAGCCGATCAGCTCGCCGGCTTCTACTTCGGCACCCTCTTCGAGACCGGGTCTGATTCCCAGTCCACGGCCATCATCGGTGTCGTACGAATCGTTGTTGAGGTGGAGATACCAGCTCGACCAACCGTCATCGTGGTCGATCATGATGTACATGCCGGCGGAGCCGTCGGAGTGGCGAATGCGGCTGACGACGCCGTCGGCGACTGCAACGATCGGCGTCAGCTGGGGTGCCATGAGGTCCACGCCCATGTGCTGCCGCCTTCCACCATCTCTCGCCGCCCCAAACCCGGATGCGTAGTCTCCGGCTCCGAGCAGCGGGAACTCCATGTCGTACACGAACGGGGTGCAATTGCGTGGCGGGCGGGTCGATGGTGGGCGTACCTCGGGTTCGGGATCGGAGCCGCCCGATCCGGGCTCGTGGCCCCTGGCCCTTCCTTGATCGATCAGGTCGATCTCGGCCAGGGTGGTGTCGGGACTCGACGAAGGTCCGGCAAGGTCTGCGGAGGTCGTCGGTTCGCACATGTTGGAACCAACCGCGACAGCCGGCGGCGCCGCAGCCAGCGGTGCGAGCCCCACGATCAGCGATGTCGCCGCAACTAGGAGCAAGCCCTCGGGTACCCTCTTCCCGCCCACGCTGTTAAGGCTAGCGCATCGCCGCTGTGCATGACAGCTGGAACCAACCGGGGACAGAGAACGTTTCAATCGAAGGGAACGAGGAGGAGATCCAATGCGCCGCTCCCTCATTGTGATGACAGCAGCCTGCCTGGCTTTGACCGCCTGTGATCGGGCCGCCGAACCGGAGCTGACGACCACCACCAGTGGCGTGCCGGAGGTCGCGTCCAGCATCGCCACGGAGACCACCGAGGCCGGACCCGACACAACCGCCGCTCCCGAGACGACGCCCACCACCCAGGCCAGAGTGGCCGTGGATGGTTACGAGGTCCAGGTGGCCACCACCCAGGACGAAGGCAGGGTGTTGTGGGTGACGATCGCTCCCGAGGACTACACCGATCGCGATCTCGAAGACTTCGTGGGCGGCGTGGTCGACTCCGAAGACGCCATCTGGGAGTTCCATGTGCTCGATGATGTCGCGGCGGTCGATGCAGTCCGGGTTCCCGAGGCGGATCGCACCGAGGAAGAGCAGCAGTTGGTCGACGACCACTATCTGGTGAGCGTCACCGAAGGCAACGTGGTCACTTTCCGGGGACCGTTCGAGTCGGCGGGTTCGTTCGTCCTGGGTTCGTGACGGGAACCGTCACAGCAGGGCGGCCGCCACCAGGAGGAATCCCGCGAACCCGATCATGTCGGTGAACAGGGTCACGAAGATGGACGACGCCAGAGCTGGGTCCAGGCCGAGGCGACGCAGGAACAGCGGTACGCCGCTGCCTGCGAATGTCGCCATGGTCTGATTTCCCAGGGTGGCGGCAGCCACCACGATGCCCAGTTCCACCGGAGAGGCATCCGAGTAGAAGACCCCCGTCCGGGTGAGGGCATACGTCACGAGAGCGGCGCCGAGAGCCAGGGCCAGACCGTTGGCAGCCCCGATCCCCACCTGTCGCCACATGATGTCGGGCACACGTCCCGGTGGGATGTCGTCGGTTGCCAGGCTGCGGATGACCACCGCCAGGGTTTGAGACCCGCCGTTCCCACCCAGCGAGGCGATGACCGGCATGAGTGCCGCCAGTACGGGATGCCTGCTTATCACGCCGGTTTGATGTTCGATCATGACGGCCACCACCAGCGCCAGCCCCAGATTGACGAACAACCATGGGAGGCGGGCGCGGACTGCCGGGAGGATGTCGGTGTAGACCGTTTCACCCGCGCCGGCGCCCATCGCCGCTGCGAAGTCCTCGGAGGCCTCGGCCTGAACCGACTCGATCACAGCATCGGTATCGACCATCCCGACGAGGCGGCCGTGGTCGTCGACGACCGGGATCCCGAACAAGTGGTAGCGCTGGATCAGGTCGGCCACCTCTTCCCGGTCGGTACCCGTGCTCACCGCGAGCGGGTTTCGAACCATCACCTCATCGAGCCCAGCACCCGGTCTGGCGAACACGAGCTCCCGAAACGACAGCACCCCTTCCAACCTGTCGAACTCGTCGACGATGTACACGTAGGACAGGTCTTCGAGCTCTTCGTGCAGCGTCCGCAGCCGCTCGATCGCCTCTCCCGCGGTCATTCCGATGGGGAGGGCGGCGAGATCGGTGCTCATCAGACCGCCCGCCGAATCGCCCGGATATCGCAGGAGCCCCCTGATGCCGGCCTCGGCCTCGTCGGACATCACCCCCAGGAGATCCTCGATCTGGTCCGCATCCAGGTTGGCGAGGATGTCGACTGCCTCGTCCGGGGGCATTCGCTCGAGGACGGCGGCCGCCGACTCGATCGGGAGTTCGGCGAGGATGTCGGCGGCGAGGTCGTCCCGGAGTTCCTCGAGAACCTCGGCGGCGTCTTCGGCGTCGAGGTCTGCGATCAGCTCGCCGGCAGTCTCCTCATCGATCGCCTCGAGGATGTCGGCGGCGTCGCCCGGCGTCGCTTCGGCCAGGGCCGACCACTCCTCGGTGTGCTCCTCGAGATAGTCCTCGACCTCGGCGGGGCGACGCCGCGCCAGGGCGAGCAAGGTCTTGGCAAGCTCACGCGGTCGGCGGAGACGGAGTCGCATCGGGTCACCTCGAACTCGACGGGGTCAGCTGTCCGGGTGACCCCAGGCTAGACCCATCGAGGAGGGGTGGCCCTCGCTTTGCTCGGGCAGCCGTACGCGGTGCGCATTGCGCGGTGCGCATTCTTCCCCCTCCGTCCCCTTCGGGGACACCTCCCCCGCTGGGGGAGGAAACCCGGCGGCGGTCGGTTGTTGCGGGTTTTGTCTCTCCCCCCAGCGGGGGGAGTCCGGTGGAGCCGGGAGGGGGGAGATGCCGCTGGCTTGTTGCTTGTTGACTGGTGACTGCGACGACACCTCCCCCGCGGGGGGAGGAAGTCCCGGGTGGGTGTCAGCCGGTGTAGGGCTTGACGGCGGTGACCGTCACGGTGAAGTTGCCGCCCGGCGCCTGATAGGTCACGTCGTCACCGGGTCGAGCTCCCAGGAGCGCCCGTCCCAGAGGACCGGATGGCGAGGCGAGAAGAACTCCCGCAACCTTGTTCTCCGGCGGCGCCACGAAAAACTCCATCTCGTCGCCGTCCGAATCGATCACCGTGACGAGTGAGCCGACGACCACCTCGTCCGTCACCTCCACGGTCCTGACCTCGGCGGTGTTGAGAAGGCTCTCGAGCTGGCGAATCCTCGCTTCCATGAGACCCTGGTCGTTCTTGGCCGCGTCGTAGTCGGCGTTCTCGCGGAGGTCGCCGTGTTCGCGGGCCTCCTGGATCCGCTTTTCGATCTCGGCCCGTCCGTCAGAGGTCAGCTGTTCGAGCTCGGCCCTGAGCTTGTCGTATGCCTCTGGTGTGAGAAAGGTCGCATCGGACATGAGAGAACGGTTCCTCGAGAAGGGGTTTCGCCGGCGGGTGCGCCGAGGACGGTGCATTGTAGGACCGATCGTCCTGCGAGGGAAGCCGGGTGGTCGGTTCGCATGCCGGTTCGGTTCCGGCACCGTCGACTCGTACGGCCACATGAGTCGAAGTTCTGTGGTCTCAGAGCAGGACGGACTCACCCTGACCGGGTGTTATCAGCGTCGTTCCGAATCGAGAGCTCACGGCTTCGCTCAGACTGGACAGGGCCTCTGGGTCGCCATGTACGCCGATGATCTTGGATGGTGTCTCGGGAGCCGAGGCCAACCAGTCCAGGAGCTCGGAGCGGTCGGCGTGGACCGAGAAGGCAGGTATCGAGGCGATTTCGCAGCGGACCGGGTACTTTTCACCGTGGATCTTTATCTCCTCGCGACCGTTCAGCAGGTCGCGGCCGCGGGTACCGACGGCCTGGTAGCCGACGAGACAGACGGTGGACGCCGGGTCCGGGAGCACTCTCTTGAGATGGTGGAGCACGCGTCCTCCCGTGGCCATGCCCGAGGCGGAGATGATCACGAGGGGCGGTTTCACGTGATTGATCGCCTTGGAGTCCTCCACCGACTCGGTGACGGTCAGATCACCCGGGTCGAAGATGCTCGGATTCCCGGCGACGTCTTCGCGGATTTCGTGATGGTGCTCCGCCACGGCTCGGACGTAAAAACCCAACGCCGACCGTGCCATCGGCGAGTCGAGATACACCGGAATCGGCGGGATTGCGCCGGCGTCGGTCAGACGCTTGAGGGCGGTGAGAACCACCTCCGTCCGGTCCACGGCGAACGCAGGAATCACGACGGTGCCGCCCCGGCCTGCAGTCCTGGCGATGGCCCGCCCTAGCTCTTCGGTTCCGTCCTCCTCCAGATGTTCGGTATCGCCGTATGTGGTTTCCATGACCACGGTTCCGGCTGACGGTGGAGGGTCGGGCGGCCCCAGCACCGGGTGGTGGGGCCGGCCCAGGTCACCCGACAGGTGCACCGGTGCCGTTCCATCGTCGAACTCGACCAAGATCGAAGCAGACCCCAGGATGTGCCCGGCGCGGGTGAGGCGGATCGACACTCCGTCGGCCACCCGGGTCGGAGCGTTCCATGCCGCAACCCGGAACAGGGCAGCTGCAGCCACCGCGTCTCGTTCCGTGTAGAGAGGCAGCGCCGGGCGGTGTTTGGAATAGCCCTTCCGATTTGCACGCTCGGCATCCTCTTCCTGGATTCTCCCCGAGTCGGCCATGATCACGCCCGCCAGTCGACCCGTAGATTCCGAAGCCCAGACGGATCCATTGAACCCGTGTCGGACGAGCGCCGGGAGGTATCCGACGTGGTCGAGATGGGCGTGGGAGATCACCACGGCATCGATGGACGAAGGATCGACGGGAAACGGCTGCCAGTTGCGCTCGCGAAGTTCCTTCTCGCCTTGGAAGAGGCCGCAGTCCACGAGAACGCGGGCTCTCGGTGTCTCGATGAGGAACTTGGAACCCGTGACCGTCTTGGCTGCGCCGAGGAACCGGATCAGGGGACGTTGTGGGTGATCGACCATGGCGTGCAGCCTAGGGGGACGGCCGCTGGGCGCACGGGTACGGGGCCGCACCGGCGTTTTCCTCCGCGTAGGGGTTGTTGGAAGGCGCGTTGGGATTCTCTGGGTCATCCCGCTGCGGACGGCAGCACAGCTACGCTCGATTGGATGCTCGTCGACAGACACGGGTTCCGGCT
>JAOUGY010000017.1 GCA_029865445.1 Acidimicrobiia bacterium
TCCTCGCTACGAATGGGCGAAGAAGACGACCACCCGCATCCTCCGCGGGCTTCCCATCGTCGGAGAAACCGCAGACGAGCTGGCGATGCGTTTCAAAGAAGCCGCCAAGCAGGTCCTCGAGCCCTCGACGGTCTTCGACACGCTCGGTCTCAAATACACGGGTCGGATCGACGGGCACGACATCGAATTGCTCGAAGACACCTTCGCCCGGGCCAAAGGGTACGCCGAACCGGTTGTCGTCCACGTGGTCACCGAGAAGGGCAATGGGTACCAGCCGGCGATCGACGACGACGTCGACAAACTCCACGGTGTCGGCAAGTTCGATGTTGCCACCGGCCAGCCCTTGTCGTCGGAACTGAAGCTCACCGACGTCGTCGGCAAGGCTCTCCTGGACGCGGCCGGGCGTCACGACGATCTGGTTGGCATCTCGGCCGCCATGATCTCGTCGACTGGCCTCGCCGACATGGCCGACGAGTTTCCGGACCGGGTCATCGACACCGGTATCGCCGAGCAGCATGCCGTCGGTCTCGCGGCCGGCCTCGCCATGGCGGGCAAGCGGCCTGTCGTCGCGATCTACTCGAGTTTCCTCCAGCGGGCGATGGACCAGATCACGATGGACATCGCCCTTCACGCCCTGCCGGTGACGTTCCTCGTCGACCGGGCCGGTGTGACGGGACCCGACGGGCCCTCCCATCACGGCGTATTCGATCTGACCTTCCTGCGGATGATCCCGGGACTGGTTGTCGGAGCACCCGCCGATGCCGCCGACCTGTGCGGCATGCTCGAAACGGCAGTGACCCATGACGGACCGGTGGCGCTTCGATATCCGAAGGCTTCGGCGGCGTCGCTCCCGGTGATCCCGGCCGAGCCGATCCCGATCGGGGAGTGGGACGAACTCACCTCCGGTGAGGACGTGTTGTTCCTCGCCAACGGACGCATGGTCGAGCATGTCCAGAAAGCCGCGGCCACGCTCGAACAGTCAGGGATCTCCTGCGGGGTCATCAACGCCAGGTGGGTGAAGCCGCTCGACGAACGCCTCGAGTCGTGGGTCGCCGCATACCGTCACGTCGTCTGTGTGGAGGACAATGTCGTGTCGGGAGGTTTCGGGGCGGCGGTCATGGAGCGCCTGGCCGGTTCGGGTATGGCCGGAAAGGTGACCCTGCTCGGCATTCCCGATCACTTCCTGCCGGCGGGATCCGCAGACGATGTCATTCGTTCGATCGGCATGGACGCCGACCAGATCGCAGACAGGGTTGCGCTGATCGTCAACGGCTGAGCGGGAGGGCGGGGGCCGGCCCCCAAGCCGACCCCCGCAAGCGGAGCAACCATGTCGCCGGGCGTACGCAGACCCGATGGGACGCTCTCGAGGTATCTATGCCGGCGGAGTGGCGAGCATGTCGACCGACGACGGTTCCGCGGCCTCACGATCGTCGTTCGGCAACATGTCGTTCTTCGACGTTCCGCTGTCGGAGCGAGGCTCGGAAACGGCCTCGATGTCGTCATCGGGCAGACGATCGGTGTACGTCCCGTCCCACGAGACCGCCACCGGCACCGGTTCGCCTGGTGCAGGCACGACTGCGGAGCCGGTGGTGCTCGACCCGAGAGGTACGACCAGGACCACCGCCATGATGGCGGCGGTTGCGCTGAGCGCCGGCCGCAGGCCTTCGTACCATCTGATCCGCCGCTGACGTGCCAAATGGCGAGAGCGGATCACTCGCGCCTCTTCGTGCAGCGCCGTTTCGATCCGCGAGTACAGCTCAGGGGTATCGGGGAGGTCGGGCTTGACCATCTCAGAAGGCATGGCGGGCCTCCGGAATGGACCTGAGTGCCGGGTCGAGTTCTTCACGCATCCGCCGGCGAGCCCGGGACAATCGGAGCCGGGCGGCGTTGGCGGACACACCCACGACGACAGCCGCTTCTCCTGGGGAGAGCCCATCGTACGCGACGAGAAGGAAGATCTCTCGCTCCCCGTCGGAGAGGGTCGCCAGAGCCGCCTCGATCGCACGTCGCTGTCGGGAGGCGTCGATAGCTTCGGCGATGGCGTCGACCTCGTCGCCGGTGACGAGCGGTTCGACGTTCCCTGCCTTCACGGCAAGTCGTCGATGGCTGGCCCTCCTCCGATGCTGGCGGGCGAGCACCCGTCGGGCTATGCCGAACAGCCAGGGGAGCGCGGTGTCGGTCTGCGGTATGTACCGGCCGGCGGCCTGGAGGGCCACCAGGAATGTCTCGGAGACCAGGTCGCCCACGTCGTGGGGATCCCGACACCTCCTGACCGCGTACAGGGTCACCGGGCGCGCATACCTGCGAAAGAAGACGGAAAACGAGTCTCCATCACCTCTCGCCGCCGCAGCCAACAGTTCGGCGTCGGTTGGGTCCACCATGCATGCCTTATGTCCTGATGCGACAAAGCATGTCATAAGAGACCCAAGAGGGGAAGGGATGAAAGTGTCGGGTGTCCGACGGTGGGGTCCGCCCTTCCGGGCGGACCCCATGCCGTCATCTCACCTCAGCTTGTAATCGACCATGTTCGAGAGCGGCCCGGCCGTGTTCGTGTCGGGCGACACGGCGCCGGCCACCAGCAACTCGTTCGAGTAGGCGAAGAAGTCGGGCTTCTGCGTCAGTGGCAAGACAAACAAGCCTTGCTCAGCGTCGAGCTGCAGCGTCGTTGCGTACAGATCGAGCTCGTTGTAGCAATCCGCCCGCTGGGCGTCATCGATCGTGGCGTCGCACTCGGCTGCCCGAGCGTCGAAAGCCTCGTTCCGGAAGCCGTACGGGTTGTTGGTTGCAGAAACGGGACCATCGTCGCCGTCGACCACACCGCCGCTCAAGTACGACGGGCTCTGGCCGCCCGGCCACGGGCCGCCGACCCACGCGAACTGCATGATGTCGATGAGCGTCGAGTCGCCGAGTTCGCCACCCGACGCCGAGGACAGCAAGTTGGCCTCGTTGAACGGGCGCTCCGTGAAGTAGCCCGAACCGGGAACGTTGTCGATGGTGATCTCGATCCCGGCGGCCTTCATCTGGGCCTGGATGATCTGCTGCTGGAGTTCTCGGAGGGCGTTGCCTCCCGTCGTCCCGACGCGCAGGCTCAGGCGTCCGTCCTCGGGGTGGGCATAGACGCCGTCGTCGCCCAGTGTGTACCCCGCGGCTTCGAGTTTGGCCTTGGCGCCGTCGACGTCTCCCTTTCCGTACCCAGCATCACCCTGATGATTGACATATGCGGGCTGGTTGGCCATCCAATAGCTGTTGCCCAATCCGTCGGCGGCGAGAGCGTCGCCGAAGAGCGGGGCATAGAGCGTCTGGACCACCTGAGTCTTGTCGAGTGCGAGCGCCAGAGCCTCTCGCACATCGGACTTCGACAGGTGGACTCCCAGAACGTTGAAGCCCCAGTGCTCCCAGATCGGACCGGGCGACGCGGCGACCGTGAAGGCCGGGTCGTTTCCGATCTCTTCGAATGCCAGCTGGGGCTGGGTGAAGATGATGTGCGCCTCACCCGACTTGAGCGAGTTGATCTGGGCGTCGGTGTCGGTCACCCAGTTGATCTTCAGCGCACTGACGCACGCCGCCCCTTTGTTCTGGGTGTCAGGGCTGACCGAGCCGTGGTAGTTGTCGTTGCGGACGAAGTTCATCGATACGCCCTGCTCCCAGCTCTCGAAGACCATTGGGCCCGAGGAGGGCAGGATCTCGCCATCGGCGTTCGTCCAGGTGGACAGGGCCTCGTTGACCTCGGTGGCTCCGGCGCCCTCACCGAAAGCGTGGGCGGGGAACACGTTGGTGAACAGCGTCTTCCAACCGGCGTAGAACGCCGAGAAGTCGATGCTGAACTCGGTGTCGGAGTTGACCCGGAAGTCGGTGATGAGGTCGTAGCCCGTGCGGCTGCCGATCAGATAGATGCCGCCGCCCGACTCGGGGTCGTATCCCTCCATGAGGATGTCGAAGGTGAACTTCACGTCGTCCGCCGTGAGAGCCTCACCATCCGACCACGTCAGGCCATCTCGGAGCCGGAAGTCGATGGTGGTGGTCCCGTCGCCGTTGTCGTTGACGACGCCCTCTTCGGCGAGCAGTTCAGGGTAGAAGTCGAGCGCAGCCGAGATCCCGTACAGATCGTCCCACATCACCTGCCACACGTACGAGGTGACCGACAGGTTGTTGTTGGGGTCGTTCAGATGGAGATCGGGCGGTTCCTGCTCGTGAGCCCAGATGAGCGTCCCGTCGGCCCCGTCTGCGCAGTAGTCGTCGACGGAGGCCGCCGTTGTTCCCGGATCATCAGATCCAGAAGTGGTCGTGGGCGTCGTGGCGCCGGTGTCGCCGGCAGCCGTGGTGCTGGGAGATGTGGTGTCGGATGAGCAGGCAGCGGCAATCAATGCCAGCAGGCTCACCATCAACAGCCATCGTCTCTGTGTCATTCGTGCTCCTCTCTTGGGACCTGTGAGGTCCATGCCCTCCTATCTCCGGGAAGCCCGATTGCATGTCGAAAGGCCCTCGCTTCACGGTGTCTCCAGTCTCCAGTCTCCAGTCCCCAGTCCCCAGTCCTCAGATACTGAGCACCGAGTACTCGGTACTCAGTGGGCCCGAGCGAAACAGAGCCCAAGGCATCGCATCGCACCTCCAGCGTGGGACGCGGCGCTCGAGACGGCGATGCCTCCGGCACTCAGTACCGCCCGCCCAATGCTCAGCACAGCCCGAGCGAAGCGAGGGACTGGAGACTGGAGACTGGAGACTCGTTTGAAATGGCTGGGGGGCTGGGTGCATATGACGGGCGTGTTCGCATACGCCGTGCGTCGAATCTTCACAACCATCCCGCTGCTGGTGGCGGCCACCTTCGTTGTCTTCGTGCTCGTGTCGATTTCGGGCGACCCGTTAGCCCGGCTGGCCACCTGCACGACGTGTTCGGACGCCGCCTATGACCGCCTGATCGATCTGTACGAACTCGACAAGCCCATCCCTCTCCGGTACGTGGGATGGATCACGGACGCGGCCACCGGAGACCTCGGGACGTCCACATCACTCGGCGAGAAGCCTGTCGCCGGGATCGTGGCAGAGAGGTTGTGGAACACCGCTCTCCTCGCCGTGCCGTCGTTCCTGCTCATCGCCTTTCTGGCGGTGGTGCTGGGTGTGTTCAGCGCCATCAAGCAGTACTCGATCGGCGACTATCTCGTCACGGGGGCGTCGTTCGTTGGGATTGCGATGCCCACGTTCTTCTTCGGACTCCTGCTCCAGGCCTTCTGGGGCGTGTGGTGGCAGGACTGGACGGGCTGGAAACCGTTCTACGTCACGGGCAAACACGTCGCCTCGTTCGGTGACTATCTCGCTTCGGCGACGCTCCCGATCATCACGCTCACCATCGTCCTGCTCGCCACCGAGAGCCGGTTCCAACGCGCGGCCATGCTCGAGGTGATCGGATCCGACTACATCCGCACGGCGCGAGCGAAGGGACTGTCCGAGCGCCGGGTGATCTTCAAGCACGCCCTGAGGAACGCGCTCATCCCGCTGGTGACCCTGTGGGCGCTCGACTTCGCCGGGCTTCTCGGCGGGTCGGTGATCACCGAGACGATCTTCGCCTGGCCCGGGCTCGGACAGCTCCTGGTGAGCGCGTTGCCCAACCTGGACCTCGATCTGGTGATGGGGCTCGTGATGGTGGCCGCACTGCTCACGATCTCGTTCAACCTGCTGGCCGACCTCTTGTACGGGGTGCTCGACCCGAGGATTCGATATGACTGACACCAGGCACGTCTCTGCGATCGACGACAGCATCGAGACCGAGGCGAGATCCTTCGGTCGGCAGGTGTGGGACCGGTTCCGGCGTCACAAGCTGGCGGTGCTGGCGGCCGTGGTGCTGGTGGTTCTCACGGTGTCGTTTTGGGTGGCGCCGGCGCTCAGCCCTTACGAGTTCGACGAGATCACACCGGACTTTCGCCAACCCCCGACCGCCGCCCACCCGTTCGGCACCGATGACATCGGCCGCGACCTCCTGGTTCGAACCTTCATGGGCGGTCGCTTCTCGATCAGGATCGCGTTGCTGGTCGCGCTCTCCACGACGCTCATCGGGACTCTGCTTGGAGCCGTCGCCGGCTACTTCGGAGGATGGATCGACGCTCTCGTGTCGCAGATCATCAACATGGTGTTGCTCGTTCCCGCGCTCGCCATCCTGCTCGTGCTCGCCCTGAAGTGGGGATCGAGTCCGTGGAGCATTTCGATCGTGCTCGCTGCGCTGCTCTGGACCCGGATCGCCCGTGTCGTGCGCGGGTTGTTCCTGCAATACAAGGAGCAGGAGTTCGTGATGGCCGCCCGTTCCGCCGGAGCCCGATCCGGCCGAATCATGTTCAGACACATCCTCCCCAACGTGATGGGTCCGGTCGTCGTCGAGACGACCTTGCTCGTGGGCACTGCGATCATCCTCGAGTCCACACTGTCGTTCCTCGGGCTGGGCGTGCAGTTCCCGACCCCGACCCTCGGCAACCTGGTGGCCGAAGCCAAAGGCGCCATCGACTCCAACCCCTACCGCGTGCTGCTGCCGGGCAGTTTCGTGATGTTGATCACGCTGTCGATCAATTTTCTCGGTGACGGGCTCCGGGATGCCCTCGACCCGTCGAGCGGTGGGGGCCGAACTTGATCACTCCCATCGACCCACGATCCAGACCGGAGTTCGAGGCCGGCCTCCGACCGCTGATGGAGGTGCAGGGACTCACGGTCGAGTTTCCGACCGAAGACGGTCTTGTCCGCGCCGTCCGCGGGGTCGACATGCACATCGCGGAGGGTGAGGTGCTGGGGATCGTGGGGGAGTCAGGATCGGGAAAGTCGGTGACGGCGCTCGCCACGATGCGGCTGTTGCCCAAGCGGGCTCAGGTTTCTGGTCAGGTCCTGTTCGAAGGCCGTGACCTGCTGACGCTGTCCGATAGGGCGATGCGAGGGGTGCGTGGGTCGGACATTGCGATGATCTTCCAGGACCCGATGACCGCTCTCAATCCGGTGTTCACGGTGGGGGAGCAGATCGTCGAGATGATCAGGGCACACGCCCCGGTGGGAAAACCGTTGGCGTGGAAGAGAACGGTCGAGCTGCTCGACCTGGTGGGCATTTCGGAGCCGAGTCGGAGGGCCCGCCAGTACCCGCACGAGTTCTCCGGAGGGATGAGGCAGCGAGCGATGATCGCCATGGCCGTCGCCAACCGGCCCAAGTTGTTGATCGCGGACGAACCGACGACGGCCCTCGACGTGACGATCCAGGCCCAGGTCATGGAGGTCATCACCGAGGTCCAGAAAGCAGTCGGGTCGGCACTGCTCCTGATCACCCACGACCTCGGGCTCGTGGCCGGGATCGCCCACCGTGTACAGGTCATGTACGCCGGGCGGGTGTTCGAGAACGGTGCGACCGACGAGATCTTCTACCGGTCCGTCAACCCCTACACGAAGGGTCTGCTCCGATCGATCCCGCGGCTCGACGCCAAGGAGAAGACCAGGCTCTATACGATCCCGGGCCTGCCCCCGAGCGGCCTGTCACGAAATGAGGCGTGCCCGTTCCGACCTCGGTGCGAGTTCGCGGACGCCGTGTGCGGAACCGTGCCCGAGCTGGTCGAAGTGGTCCCGGGGCACCAGAGCCGTTGCCATCACACTCAGGAGGTGTCGATGTGAGCGGCCCGTTGTTGGTTGTCGCCGACCTGGTCACCCATTTCCCGATCAAGGCGGGCCTGTTCCGCCGCGTCGTCGGGCACGTCCGTGCGGTCGATGGCGTCAGCTTCCACCTCGACTCCGGTGAAACCGTGGGCGTGGTGGGTGAGTCGGGTTGTGGCAAGTCCACTCTCGGGCGGTCGGTTCTCCGACTCGTGGAACCGGACGATGGTGTGGTGGCGTTCAAGGGCGAGGACGTTCTGTCCGTCGACAAGACGAGGATGCGGGAACTCCGTCGCGAGATGCAGATGGTGTTCCAGGACCCGTTCGCCTCGCTCAACCCGCGCCTCCCGGTCCGCGATACCGTGGCCGAACCTCTCATAATCCACGGTACGGCGAAACAGGAGGCTCGCCAGAAGGCGGACGAGTTGCTCGAAGCGGTGGGGATGCGACCCGAGCACGGGAACCGATATCCGCACGAGTTCTCGGGGGGACAGCGGCAGCGCGTGGGGATCGCACGGGCGCTCGCACTGGACCCTTCGGTCGTGATTCTCGATGAGCCCGTATCCGCGCTCGACGTCTCGATCCAGTCCCAGGTGATCAACCTGCTCGACGATCTTCAGCACAGGTTCGGGTTCGCCTACCTGTTCATCGCCCACGACCTGTCGGTCGTGAGACATGTCTCCGACCGGATGCTGGTGATGTATCTCGGCAAGGTCGTCGAGGCGGCATCACGGGCAGACGTGTACGACTCCCCGGCGCACCCCTACACCCACGCGCTGCTGTCGGCGGTTCCGGTAGCCGATCCCGGTGTGGAGCGAAAACGAAAGAGGATCGTGCTCGAGGGAGATCTGCCGAATCCTGGTTCGCCGCCCACCGGCTGCCGGTTTCGCACGAGATGTCCGATTGCACACGAGTTGTGCGCAATCGAAACGCCGCCGGCCGTGGATGTGGCGAACGGCCACATGGTTGCCTGCCACTTTCCGATCGAACGCGGAGAGACGCTCCTCGACCGCGTCGCCCAGTTGGGTCGATCGGTCGGCGTCATCGGCGGCTGATCTCATCCCACCAGATAGGCGCCCACCAGCTCGGGTGGGAGATGCTCCGGATCGGTGGGCTCGATCGGCTCGTGCGGGAACTCCTCATCGGGTCCGATCAGCCAGTCGAGAGTGATGCGGGCGGTTCGGTAGTCGTCGGGCTGTTTCATGGACACCCCCTGTTCCATGTCCTGTGGACAAGTTACGCCAATCCGGCGTCTCCAGGGAGTCTGGTTTTCGCGATCAGAGCGACGCAGCCAGGTCCGACACCCGGAGTGAGGCACCGGATTCGATCGGCACGCCATGTCCGAACAGCGCCACCTCGTAGTCGAACCCGGCCAGCACTCCAACCGAGGCCAGCGCCGTGTCCATGTCCGAGCTGAATTGGGGATTGGGCCCCGTGAGTGTGCCGTCTACGTTGTTGATCGCATCGCCGGTGACCAGGATCCGGCCCGGGTCCAGAACCGCGATGTGGCCCGGCGTGTGGCCGGGCGTGGCGATGATCTCGAGACCCGCCACGGTGTCGCCTCCTGACACGGCCGTCAGCGGACGAGGAGACTCGATGTTGCGGATGTCCGGTTCGGCCGCGTATCCGATCGCCGCTGTCGCTCGGTCGAGCACCGCCTGGGCGCTTCCGGCGTGGTCTCCGTGTTCGTGGGTGATGATCACCGACGACACGTCGCCCCACCCGGCACCGAGGCCAGTCAGCGTTGTCTCGATGGCGTCGACGCTGCCCGCGACGCCGGTGTCGACGATGACGGCCTCACCGGCTCTCACGAGAACGTAGGCGCTGACGAACCCGAGATCCGTTCGCGACCACCGGTAGCCTTCGGTCGACGCGGTTGTGACGACCGGCGCGGTGCTCGAAGGCGCGGCGGGGTTGGTCGATGGAGGGCCGGTTCCGGGCGCGGGTACCGCGGTCGTGCCTCCCGTCGTCGGTTGCGGTGTGGTGGGACTCGGTGTGCAGGCGACGACCAGGGCGGCCGTCACTCCTTTGGCGAGTCGGGCGATGAACGCCCGCCGGTTTTCGAACTGGTTCATTGGCCGCCCGTTCGTCGGGGATGTCATCGAGGCTACGTGGTGTCCGTCGGTAGTGGTTCTCGGCTCGACTTTCGCGGTTCGGATGGCGCGGTGCTCCGGAACTCCGAAGAGCTCTCCGACCAGGCCTTCGGAGCATGCTCCAGTCCGTGTTGTGCATGGTCGCGCTGGTCCTTCGCCTCTTGACCTCGAGTGCACGCACTGATCGCGTGGGAGGTGAGAACGAGGAGGAGTGTGTCCGTGTCTCCAGATAGGCGTTGGTTGACCAAGCAGTATCTGGTGCTGGGGACGATCATCCTGCTGCTGGCGATGGTCTCAGGCATCACCCATGTTCTGGTGGCGGCATTCGCCGAGGTCGACGACATGCAGCTGTTCACAGTCATCCTCTGGGGTGTGGCCGGGGGGATGGCCGCACTGATGCTGATCATCTCGGTCCCGGCGGTGATCCTTTGGTTCCACCGGCTCGAGTACGTTGTCGAGGATGACAAGATCATCATCCGCAAAGGGATCCTCACGAAGATCCAGCAGAACATCCCGATGGCGATGGTCACCGATTTCCGGCTCCGGCGGACCCTGTACGACCGATTCCTCGGAATCGGATCGATCCAGATCCAAACGGCCGGCCAGAGCACTACGGCGACGGGATACGAGGGGAAGCTCGCCGGGCTGCTCGCTTGGAGTGAACTCCACGAAGACCTTCGCCGGCGCATCAAGCGACGTGGAGGCGACGAGCCAGCTGGTCTCGATGACTCGGGCGACGTGCGTCTCATCCTCGAGGAGCTGCGCGAGATCCGGCACGTACTCGAAGCGAGCCGGTGACGAGATCTCCCGAGCACCAAGCCGCTTTGATCTCGTGCGGGCACGGCGCGATCCTGCTTGCTCAGTCGCGCCGACAATGGCCTCATCTCATCCCGCGAGATGAGCCATTCTCACCCTGAGGTGAGCGTTCCCACGTCGATGAGACGGGCGAGCGGTCCATCCTCGTTGATGTGGCCGACGAGGGCGCCCTGACCTGTTTCCTTGACGATCACGGGTTCATGACCCGGGTACTCGAATGGGAGTGGCGGATCCCCGACCATCCGGCTTCGAGCCATCCCAAGAAATCGAGTTCCCGGTCGAGGCCACCTGCCTCGCAACAGCCGTCCCGGTCGTAGTCGATGAACGCGGCGATCCCGATTGCGAGATCGGGATGTCCGAAGAGCACTAACTTGAACCGATGCACCGATTGCTCATCGTCACCGGCGCCTCGAGCGGCATCGGAGCGGCGCTGGCGGCCCGGGCTGCAGGCGACGGCGCGGAGGTGGCTTCTGTGAGCCGCCGTCCCGGTCCGGGACGGCACCTGCAAGCTGACTTGTCGGTGCCATCGGAGTGGGAGCGTACGGTGACCTGGATCGACGACGCCGTCTCCGCCGGGTCTCACGACTGGGTCGCACTCGTCCATTCTGCTGCCACGCTGACGCCCATCGGGTACGCCGGAGAGGTGCCGCACGACGAGTACACCCGTCACGTGTTGTTGAACTCGGCTTCTCCTCAGGTCATCGGCGACGGGTTCCTCCGGTCCATGTCGGGCCGGGACGGGGTGTTGTGTGTCCTCAGCTCGGGCGCCGCCCGCACGCCGTATGAAGGCTGGAGCGGCTATTGCGCCGGGAAGGCTGCGGTCGACCAGTGGTGCCGGGTGGCCGGTTCGGAGCAGCAACGGCGCGGAGATCGAGTCAAGGTCGTTGCGGTGGCACCCGGCGTGGTGGACACGTCGATGCAAGGTGAGATCCGGCAGAGTTCGGAGTCCGAGTTCCCACTGGTCGACCGCTTCCGTGGGTTTCACTCCAGCGGCGAACTGGGGGATCCGATCGACGTGGGCCGGCGGTTGTGGGAGCTGCTCGTGGGCGGCGCGTTCGAGAACGGGTCCGTCCTCGACCTGCGCGCATCGCGCTGACGCCGTCGGCGCCGAACCGTCACCGAGTCGGGGGCAAGATGGGCCACGAGGGGTCCCGGCGTGCGATCCGACAGGAGGTAACGCCGGCGCCGCATGGTCACGGCGACGAGGCTGCCATCTCGACACTCTTCGAGTGCAGCGATCGAATCCCAGGTCAATAGGTGGCTGCGGGCCACACAGCGTCGGACGATCCCGATTTCGTCGACGTGGAGGCGAATTGGATAGTCGTACAAGGCGATCCCTCCGAGTGTGATGCCCGCCCCGACGACAACGAGAGCCACACCGGAGCCTGGGTGCGCGTGGAGGCCTCCGGTCCCGGCGAGCACGAGCACGGCCGGCGTTGCGAACGCTCCGCCAAGGCCCCTGACTGACGACCTGATCTTCATGCAACCGTTATGCACGAGACCCGACAACTCATGTCGTGTTGCTCATTCTGCATTCTGCAATATTTCAGGCAAACCCCGGATGACCCGCCAACGGATGGGCGTCATGCTCTAAGGTCGCCCCCGGGCCTGGTCGGCCACCTGGAGGGAAGGCCCTACTCGGTGCGTGACCGACCCGGATGCCCACGAACGATAGGGAGGAAACATGTTCAAACGACACGGACGAGCAGTGGCGCTTCTCGCAGCCCTCACGCTCATCCTGGCGGCGTGTACGTCTTCGGACGACGGCGGCTCGTCAGAGACCACCGCAGGAGAAACAGAAACAACGGCCGCTGCGTCGAGCGGTGGCTCGGTGCTCGCAGCGGTTCAGGATCGGGGGAAGCTCAACTGCGGCGTGAACAACGGCGTCCCTGGCTTCGGTTTCGTCGACGAGAGTGGTGAGCACGTCGGATTCGACATCGACTACTGCAAGGCCGTGGCCGCAGCCGTGCTCGGTGACGCCGACGCAGTCGAATACGTCGACCTCGATGCGCAGCAGCGTTTCACCGCACTGCAGTCAGGTGAGATCGATGTGCTCATCCGCAACACGACCTGGACGGCAACCCGAGACGGGAGCGAAGGCGCCACGTTCCTTCACACCACGTTCTACGACGGCCAGGGCATGATGGTGAAGGCCGACGCGGGCATCGCATCCCTCGACGACATGGCCAACACGTCGGTCTGTGTCCAGTCGGGTACGACCACCGAGTTGAACCTCGCATCGCGGTTCGACGAGGGTGGCATTCCCTACACACCGCTCACCTTTGCCGAGAACCCGCAAATCCAGGAAGCGTTCATCGCAGGGCAGTGTGAAGGCTGGACATCCGACAAGTCCCAGCTTGCGGGCCTCCGGTCCAATTGGCCCGAAGATCAGGGCGGTCCCGAAGCGCTCGTCATCCTCGACGAGACGTTCTCCAAGGAGCCTCTTGGTCCTGTCGTCCGCGACGGTGACAGCCAGTGGGCGCAGATCATCGACTGGATCACCCTCGCCACCATCACCGCGGAGGAACTCGGCATCGACTCCTCCAACGTGGGTTCATTCGGCGACACCGAGAGCACCGAGATCCGGCGCCTGCTCGGTCTCGAGATCACCGGCGACGACGGTGCCACGAGCGTGTTCGATCCCGGTCTCGGCCTCGAACCGGGTTGGGTCGTGGACGTGATCTCGGCGGTGGGGAACTACGGCGAGATCTTCGACCGAAACCTCGGTTCCGACACCCCGCTGGGGCTGACGCGTGGCGTCAACGCCCTGTGGACGGACGGTGGGCTGCTCTACGCACCCCCCTACCGCTAACACCCGAACCCGGATGGTGGGGTGGCGGGTCGCCACCCCACCATCCATCACCCGAGAGCAGACATGACCTCCGTTTCCGAGACAACCGAGCGCACGAGGCCACCCTTCTGGAGAGACCTGGCCGTGCTGCGGGTCGCCGCCCAGGTGGCCGCCGTGGTCCTGGCGGCACTGGTGCTCGTGTATCTCGGCAACAACCTCGTCACCAACACCCGGGCGCAGGGGATCACCCTCGGCTTCGACTTCCTGGATCAGCCACTGGGCGTCGACATCCAATTGAGCCCCATCACCGCCTCGAACACCATTCTCCAGGGTCTCATCCGTGGCTGGATCAACACGCTCGCGCTGGTCATCGTCGGGCTTCCGCTCCTCACCGTCCTCGGGGTGGTTGTGGGTGTCGCCCGGCTCTCTTCGAACTGGCTCGTCGCGAAGCTGGCGGCGCTCTATGTGGAGATCGTCCGCAACATTCCGCCGTTGCTCATCATTCTCTTCGTGCACAACGTCGTGATCCTCGGCCTTCCTCCCAAAAACGAGCCGGCCTCGCCGCTGGGCTGGTTCAGTATTTCCAATTTCGTGATCGCCGGCCCATGGTTCGACGCGTCTGATGGTGCCGGAGCTTTCTGGACGGCCGTCGCCGTCGCCGCGGTGGCCGCTGTGTTCGTCTGGCGCAGGCGGACAAAGGTGAACGAGGCGACCGGTGAACCGCACCATCGTGTCGCCTACTCGCTCGGGCTGGTGGTGTTGGTCGGCGTGATCGCCTTCTTCGTGCTCGGGCGTCCGCTGTCCTGGTCGTTGCCGGTATTCAAGGACCGTCTCGTCACCGGCGGCATCCAGGGACTGGGGCAGTACTTCTCGATGCTTCTGGCGCTCGTCGTGTACACGGCCAGTCATGTCGCCGAGATCGTCCGCGGCTCCATCCAGGCCGTTGCCAAGGGCCAGAGCGAAGCTGCGAACGCCCTCGCGCTCTCCGGGTTCCAACGACTGCGATTCGTGACCCTTCCTCAGGCGGCCCGGATCGCCGTGCCGCCCATCATCAGCCAGTATCTGAACTACACCAAGAACACGTCGCTGGCCATTGGCGTCGCCTACGCCGAGGTCACGCTCATCGCGTTCCAGGCCATCGGGAACGGTCAACCGGCACCGCAGCTGATCCTGCTCCTCATGGTCGGGTATCTGATCTTCTCGCTCACGATCTCGTTCGTCCTCAACATCGTGAATCGTCGAATGCAGTTGGTGAGCAGATGACCGAGACCTGGACCGCACCCAAAGCCACTGCCGCCGAATGGGCGAGAAGGAACCTCTTCAATCGCTGGTACAACTCGGCCCTCACGGTGGTGCTCGGCGTGTTCCTCGCCTGGCTCGCCTACAAGCTCGTGGTGGTGCTGTTCGGCATCGACTACGAGATCATCCGCCGAAACTTGCTCCTGTTCATGGTGGGTGAGTTTCCCCGCGATCAGATCGAGCGGCCCTTCATCTCCACGATCTTGTTCGGGCTCGCTTTCGGTCTGGGAGCAGCGACGGCTGCGGCCTCGGCCCGTCATGCCGCGGCCGAAGCCGATCTCGCCTATGCCGCGCCGACACCGCGCATGTTGGTGCGGCGGTTCTGGCCACTCCTGGCGTTGGTGGCTGCGCTGCTCGCATTCACGCGCACCGTGATGCCGACCGTGATGGCGCTTTCGACCATCTTGGGCGGGGCGGCGCTGTACTTTGGAGCTCGGGGCATGCCCCGGTCGATGGTCCGGTGGGGTTGGATGGGTACGCTGGTCCTCGGTATCGCCGCATTCGCCGTGATCATCGTTGGGGTGGACGGCGGTTGGAACGCCTGGGGTGGCTTCCAGATCAACATCTTTCTCGCTATCGCCGGCATCGTGATCGCGTTCCCGTTCGGGCTGCTGCTGGCGTTGGGACGGAGGTCGTCGCTTCCGGTGGTTCGGTACCTCAGCGTCACGTACATCGAGTTCATCCGCGGCGTCCCGCTCATCACGCTGCTTCTCATGGGGGTGTTCGCTCTAGGGTTCTTCCTTCCCGAGGCGCTCCGCCCCGGTCCGGCGATCCGGGTGTTGATCGCCATCGTCATGTTCGAGGCCGCCTACGTCGCCGAGGTCGTGAGGGGCGGACTACAGGCGGTCCCCAAGGGCCAGCTGGAGGCCGGTCAGGCTCTCGGGCTACCGGCGTGGAAGACCACTCGCCTCATCATCTTGCCGCAGGCGCTGCGGGCAACGATCCCCGCGATGGTCGGTCAGTTCATCTCCCTCTACAAGGACACGACGCTCGTGAACCTCGTGGGCATGTTCGACGTCCTCGAGGTGGCGTTGGTTGTGAACAGCCAGTCCGACTTCATCGGGAAACGCCTGTTCTTCCTCACGCTGGCGTTCGCTGGCGTGCTGTTCTGGGTGGGCTCGTACACGATGTCGAGGGAAGCGCAGCGCCTCGAGAAGAAACTCGGGATTGGAGAACGATGAGCACAGTCTTCGCAGACGCCACTCAAGCCAAGGGTGAGGCCATCATCCAGGTCGAGGGCATGCACAAGTACTTCGGGGAGTTCCACGCCCTCAGCGACATCGACATCAACGTGGGCCGGCAGGAAGTTGTCGTGGTCATCGGACCATCGGGATCGGGGAAGTCGACGCTCATCCGGTGCATCAACCGTCTCGAGAAACACGATAGGGGCCGGATCGTCGTGGACGGTATCGAGCTGTCAGACGACGTGCGGAACATCCAGGAGATCCGTCGGGAGACCGGCATGGTGTTTCAGCAGTTCAACTTGTTCCCTCATCTCACGGTCCTCGAAAACATCACACTCGCCCCCCGTCAGGTCCGGCGTGTGCCCAAGGCCGAGGCGGAACAGCACGCCATGGAGCTGCTCGAGAGGGTTGGAATCCCCCAGCAGGCCAGGAAGTATCCGGGGCAGTTGTCCGGTGGCCAGCAGCAGCGGGTGGCGATCGCCCGTTCGCTGGCCATGAAACCGAAGGTGATGCTGTTCGACGAACCCACGTCGGCGTTGGACCCGGAGATGATCAAAGAGGTGCTCGACGTGATGGTCGAACTGGCCGAGGGCGGGATGACGATGATCGTCGTGACCCATGAGATGGGCTTCGCCCGCGCCGTCGCGGACCGCGTGGTGTTCATGGCGGATGGTCAGATCGTCGAAGTCGGAACGCCCGAACACTTCTTCACCTCCCCCCAGGAAGAACGCACCCGCCTCTTCCTCTCCCAAATCCTCTGAGGTCGGGAACCCTGGGTAACACACTTCGCTGAGCGAAGTCCTCGGCCCGCGGAATGGGGGTCCTCGTCGAATCGCATGGGGTTTCCTACGCTGATGGCTTCGAATGAGGCGTCACTCGACGATCGTGTTGGTGGGTGGCCTCCTCGTGGGAGTTGTTTCGTTCACCGTGATCCGTCCTGACGTCACGCCC
Organism: Acidimicrobiia bacterium; assembly: GCA_029865445.1. Classification (GTDB taxonomy): domain Bacteria; phylum Actinomycetota; class Acidimicrobiia; order Spongiisociales; family ZC4RG35; genus JAOUGY01. The sequence goes on from JAOUGY010000017.1 coordinate 16,743, forward strand.
CCCACGGCGAGGGCGATGACCCCTGTGACGACGGTGACCTCCGTTGCCCTCCCATCGAAGGTGGAAACCACCATCACCTCGAGCATCGTCACCTCGACGACCGCCGCTCCGGTGACCTCCCTGGTCATCCAAGGTGTGGGCGACGTCAACTTCGACCCGCTCTACATCACCGAATTCGCCGATGCCGGCTATGAGATCGCTTTTGCCGGCATCGACGGGCTCTTCCACGAGGACGACCTGACCGTTATCAACCTCGAGTGTCCGCCCACCGATGTGGGAACCCAACTCGACAAGGACTACAGCTTCCGTTGCGATCCGGCAGCGTTGCCGATCGCGGCGTCCGCAGGCATCGACGTGGCCAACCTCGCCAACAATCACGGTCAGGATCGTGGGGTGGAAGGCATGCTCGACGCCGTGGCGAACCTCAGCGCCGCCGGGATCGCCCCGGTGGGCGTGGGCTCCGACGCCGCGGAGGCGAACGCGCCCGCGTTGTTCGACATCGGCGGACGGACGGTCGCCGTGCTCGGTATGGGTGGCGTGGTCCCCGGGGACAGCTGGCTCGCCACCGAAGACGGTCCCGGTATGGCCGACGGAGACGACATCGGAGTCATGACCGCGGCCGTGGCTCGCGCAGCCGAGATCGCCGACGTCGTGGTGGTCACGATTCACTGGGGCAGGGAGCTGGTGGTCGAACCCGACGAAGGAGACCGGGCGCGAGCCGAGGCAATGGTGGAAGCCGGCGCCGACGTGATCTTCGGACACCACCCCCACCGCCTCGGCGAACTGGCATTCGTCGACGGCGCTCCCGTGTTCTGGACACTGGGCAACTTCGTGTGGCCGAAACTCTCGATTGAGGGTGCTACCACCGCCGTGGCCAGGGTGGTCATCGAGCCCACCGGCGAGATCACGGCCTGTCTCCTCCCCGCCTTCATCGAGTCGTCCGGGCAACCGGTGTTGACCGGTGACCGGCGGTGCGAGGGGGAGTTGTGACCCACGCCGCCCCTCGCACGGCGCGCTCCAAACTCGGGGTGGCCGCGCTCGTGGTGTCGATGGGGGCGGCGTTGGTCGCCTCGGCCGCCTTCGTCGTGGGACGGGACCCTCGCCCAACCACCTCCGTCCCGGTCGCTTCGGCCACGACCACGACGAAGCAGTCGACCACGACCACGACCTCGGCAACGACCACCACGACGGTCGTGACGACAACGTCCGTCGCGCCGCGGGAACCCGGCACGGTCCCTGCGTCGACGGTCGGTCAGCCCTGGGGCGACGTCGAAGGACTGCTCATGTTTCGCGGCAACCCGACCCGGACCTTCTACGGAACCGGACCCGTCCCCGATCGGGTCCCGATGGAACTGTGGTCGTATCCGGATGCTCCGATGTGCGGCTTTTCGGCGGTGGGAGGTGAGTCCAAGCAGTGGTGCGGATCCGGGTGGACCGGCCAGCCGGTGGTGTGGGAACGCCCCGATGGCATCACCGAGGTCATCTTCGGGGCGTACGACAAGGCGGTCCACTTCCTGGACGCGGCAGACGGCACCGAGACCCGGCCCTCCTTCCCGGTCGGTGACATCATCAAAGGCTCGGTCTCGCTCGACCCCGACGGATACCCGCTGCTCTACACCGGCTCCCGCGACAACAAGTTGCGGGTGATCGCCCTCGACCGGGATCAACCCGAGGAGTTGTGGTCACTGGACGCCGCCGCAGTTCCTGGGATCTGGAACGACGACTGGGACGGGAACCCGGTGATCGTCGACGACATCCTGTACGAAGGCGGCGAGAACGGGTGGTTCTTCGCCATCAGGCTCAACAGGGACTACGACGACGCGGGCTCGGTGGCCGTGGACCCCGAGATCCTCGTGCAGATCCCGGGGTACGACGACGAACTGCGAGCTCTCGTCGGCAACAACGTCTCGATCGAGGCGTCGGTCGCCGTGTTCGATCAAAGGGTCTATTTCACGAATTCGGGCGGTCGCGTGGTCGGGTTGGACGTCTCCGACGTCTCGTCGGGTGAGGCACCGATCGTGTTCGACTACTGGGTGGGCGACGATGCCGACGCGACCGTGGTCGTGGACGCCGACGGCATGCTGTACGTCGCCGTCGAGGAGGAACGAAAGAACGCCCGTTCGGCCGAGGTGGGCCAGCTGGTCAAGCTCGATCCGTACACCGATGGAGACCCGAGAATCTGGGGTGTCGCCGTGCCGGGCGCAAACGGGCCTGGGGGAATCTGGGCGACGCCGGCGCTCGGTGACGGATTCGTCTACGTGAGCACCGAACCGGGGGAGCTGCTGGCTGTCGATGCCGCAACCGGGGAGACGACGTGGACCGACGCCGTCGGGCCTCATGCCTGGTCGTCTCCGGTGATCGTGGATGGAATGTTGGTCCTGGCGACGTGTGAGCCGCCCGAGATGCGGGCCTACTCGCTGGCAGACCCTGCGACTCCGATGCTGGTGTGGAACCTCGCTCCGGCAGCCGGAGGCTGCATCGAATCCACGCCGGCGATCTGGAACGGCCAAATCTACGTCGGGAGCCGTGACGGGTTCTTCCGCGCCTACGGCGATGGCTGACCGGGCGAGCCGCTACGGTATCGGTACGCCGCCACTGGAGAGGACTTGGCTTTCAACGAAGAGTACGAGCTGTTGGAGGCCGTAGAGGCCGACGTGGAGCAACTGGTCGCCGACCACGAAGAGCGCCGCCGTCATTGGTACTTCCACGACCTCATCCCGTGGGAGCGGGGGCGCTCGTTCAAGGACGAGCCGTGGGAAGAGTCCCAGTGCACCATCAATGAGCGCGCTCGCACGTCGCTCGTTCTCAACCTCCTCACCGAGGACAACCTGCCCTCGTACCACCTGATCCTCGAGAAGTACCTTCCCGAGAAGTCGGTATGGAAGCGATGGAACGGACTCTGGACCGCCGAGGAAGGCCAGCACGCGATCGCCATTCGCAGCTACCTCCTGACGTCGCGCAACTGCGACCCGGTCGAACTGGAGGACGACCGGATGGCGACCATGAAGGTGGGTTGGGAGCCCGGGTTCGAGTCGCCGGCCGAGTTGTTCGCCTACACCTCCGCTCAGGAACTGGCGACCCGAGTTTCACATCGCAACGCTGGTCGCATCACCGACGACGAGTCGGCTTTCGAGCTGATGCGGAACATCTCCGCGGACGAGAATCATCACTTCGTCTTCTATCGCGGCGTGCTCACGGCCATGCTGAAGGAATCTCCGTCGACCGTGCTCGAGGGAATCTACGCGACGTTCTCCAACTTCCAGATGCCCGGGGTGGGGATACCCGGCTTCCTGCGCCGGTCCGTCGAGATCGCCAAGGCCGGCGTCTACAACTTGCGGGTGCATCACGACCGCGTCCTGGTGCCGCTCATCGACTACTGGAAGATCGGGGATCTGACGGGGCTCACCACTGCCGCCGCCGAGATCCAGGACAAGATCATGCAGCTTCCCGGCAAGGTGATCGCCCAGGCCGAACGCTTCGAGAAGCGGTTCGGGCCGATGGCCGTTCCTACCTGATCGTCACCCCAGCTGGGACCACAAGTCTCGTTGGGCGAGATCGATGATCGTCCACGCCATTCCGAGTGCGCCGTCGCGGATCGCCCGCATGCCGTCGGGTGTCACAGTGTGGGCGGCGAACTCGGCCTGGTGGTTGACGTGGGGAGACGCGTGGATGTCGAGCATCGGGTGGATGGTCGGCACGATCCGTGACACATTGCCCATGTCGGTCGAACCGGTTTCGCTGGGCGGGAGTTCGGACCCTCGGACCATGTCGCGTCCGAGTGCCCGAGAGTTGTCGAGGTAGGTGGTCGCCATGACCTCGTTGGATGCCATCTCCTCGTACTGATGGCCGACCTTCTCGATCTCGACCGTGCAACCGGACGCTGCAGCCCCAGCCTCGAAACAGGCGTGCACGCGCTCCAAGAGCTCGGCCAGCCTTTCGGCGGTCTGGCTCCGCACGTACCACGAAGAGTGGGTGTAGTCCGGGATGATGTTTGGGGCCTCTCCTCCGGACACGATGATCCCGTGGATCTTGTCGGTGGGGTAGAGGTGCTGGCGCAGCGTCGCGATGTTGACGTAGGCCTGTACGAAGGCGTCGAGGGCGTTGCGTCCCAACTGGGGATAGGCAGAAGCGTGGGCCGTCTTGCCGTGAAAGTGAACGTCGAGCTCGGCGATGGCGATGATGTTGGGGTCGACGACGTCCCGGGTGGAAGGGTGGACCATCATCGCCGCCGCTGCTCCCGAGAAGGCGCCTGCATCGATCAGATCGACCTTGCCTCCGAACTTCTCCTCGGCCGGTGTTCCCAGAATGGTGACCCGAATGCCGAGTTCATCCACGAGCGGAGCCAACGCGACACCCGCTCCGAGCGCGGCGGCGGCGATGATGTTGTGGCCGCAGGCGTGGCCCACGCCGGGGAGTGCGTCGTACTCCGCGCAGATCACCACCTCGGGTCCCGATTTGCCGATGCGGGCCGCGAACGCAGTGTCCAGGCCGTAGGCCGGGTACTCGACGGCGAAGCCTTGTTCGGTGAGCATTCCGGCCAGGCGGGCGCTCGATTCGTGTTCGGCGTACGAGAGTTCCGGGTTGTCGTAGAGCCATTGGGAGAGTTCGTGGAGCGAGCTCTCCGACTTCTCGTAGGCGGCGGTTGCGCGTTGTTTGGTGTCCATGTCCTCACCGTGGTCGAAGAGGTGATCCTACGGCTCTACGCTTCCCCGAATGCGCTCCATCCTGGCAGTCGTCCTCCTCGCCATCACGGGTTGCGCCGGCGAGGTCTCATCGGTGCCCACCACTGTTCCGACGACGACCTCGGTGGCCTCGAGCACTGCGACATCCGCTCCCACGCAGGATTGTGGTTCCGTCCCGTACCGAGTCGGTGAGCTCCCCGAGCGAGTGGCGCCGGAGGAGGCGACCGCCGACGAGATCCCGCAAGATCAGTTCACGACGCTGCCCGGAACGACGTCACGTCTCTGGTTCGATGGGGCGGGTGAACCTGCAGTCGTGCTCGTGCGGGGCGCCTTGCCCCCGATCGACTGGCCGGGTGAGAAGGGCGAAGTGTTCATCGACGGTGCCCGCGGTGTTGCGG
>JAOUGY010000273.1 GCA_029865445.1 Acidimicrobiia bacterium
GTCGAGCTTGATCAGGTTCCGGAATCGCTCGGTGTTGCCGTGCCACAGCTCGCGCTTGGTGGCCGCCCTGTGCACCGACCGCCGAACCACACGCACCATCACCAGCCACTTCGGATAGTCGAGCCACACGATCGTATCGGCAGGGGCCCACGCGATCCCGCGTACTCTCGAGTAGTTGCCGTCCATCACCCACCCGGGGCGGGCTGCCGCCGACGCCACCTGACGTGCGAGCTCCTCGTCGTCCACGTGAGTCCAATTCGGACGGTGATAGAGGGAATCCATCTCGAAGTGGGGCACGCCCAGCACGCTCGCCAGCCGCATGGCAAGCGTCGTCTTGCCGGACCCCGACGTCCCGATGACAACCACCCGTCGCACCCGGTGATCCTAGAAACGCGGAGCCAGATCAATCGCCCGCTGGTCCGCGCAACCGGATGGCGGGCCCGAGCGTCCAATCGGCGAGGAGGTTGAAGATGAGATCTCTGCCTGTCACCGGCACGACGATCATGCTCCTGGTCCTGCTCTCCGGGTGTTCCGGGCCCGACCAGCCGGAGATCGCCAACCCCGCATCGGTGTTCTGCGAAGAGCACGACGGCACCGTCGAGATCCGAGCTGACAGCGACGGCAGCCAGACCGGCTACTGCGTGTTCGACGACGGAACCGAGTGCGAGGAATGGGCCTACTACCGCGGTGAGTGCGAGCCGGGCGCCGACTGACCCCACATCGGTGCGACGAAGTCGGGATCTCCGTCCCACCGAAAACAACCCGGCACGGGTCCCGGTCCGCATGTCCGCTGGGATACTGGAGACAACCCAACGTCGGAGGAATCGTTGTCAGATCTCGACCGCTTCCTGGCTGCGCGGAACTTCCTGCTCACCCACAGGACCGAATACGAAACGGCCTACGCCGGGTTCGCCTGGCCGCAGCTCTCGTCGTTCAACTGGGCGACCGACTACTTCGACGCCATCGCAGCCGGCAACGACGCTCCGGCGCTCCACCTGGTGGAGGAATCCGGCGCCGAGACGATCCTCTCGTATGCCGAGCTGAGTAGCCGGTCCAATCAGGTCGCCAACCTGTTGCTGACCCAAGGCGTCGGCAGAGGCACCCGGATTCTCGTGATGCTGGGGAACGAGGCACCCCTGTGGGAGGTGATGCTGGCCGCGATCAAGATGGGAGCGGTGGTGATCCCGGCGACAACCCTGCTCGCCGGCGCCGATCTCGCCGACCGGTTCGAACGCGGGAATGCCCGGGTGGTGGTCACCAACGACACCGGTGCGGCCCACATCGAAGATCTCCCCCCTGAACTGATCCGAGGTGTCAGCAGGATCAAAGTCGGGACACCTGCCGAAGGCTGGACCGATTACCGCGAAGCCGACCACCACTCCGGCACTTTCGAGGCGCCAGAGCCCACATCGCCCGATGATCCTCTCCTCGAGTACTTCACGTCGGGGACGACGGCGAAGCCCAAGCTCGTGCAGCACACGCAGGTCAGCTACCCCGTCGGGCACCTCTCGACGATGTATTGGCTGGGCCTCCAACCGGGCGATGTCCACTGGACCATCAGTTCGCCCGGTTGGGCGAAACATGCCTGGAGTTGCCTCTTCGCGCCATTCAACGCCCAGGCGTGCGTGTTCATCTACAACTACTCCCGGTTCAGCGGCCCCGCCGTGCTCGACGTGCTCGTCCGCTACGGGGTCAACACGCTGTGCGCCCCGCCCACGGTGTGGCGCTTCCTCATCCAGGAGGATTTGGCCGCCTACCCGGTGAAGCTGCGCGAGCTGATCTCGGCGGGGGAGCCCCTCAATCCGGAGGTGATCGAGCAGGTGAAGGCGAAGTGGGGGATCACGATCAGAGACGGATACGGCCAGACCGAGACCACCGCCCAGATCGGCAACCCGCCCGGTGCCCGGGTGGTTCCCGGATCGATGGGCCGACCGCTACCCGGCTATCGAATCGCCCTCACGGGTGGTGAGACATCCGAAGAGGGCGAGATCTCGATCGTGCTCGGGGGCGACCGGCCGCTCGGGCTCATGACCGGTTACGCCGATGACGCCGACAAGACCGCCGAGGCGATGACGGGCGGTCACTATCACACCGGCGATGTGGGGATGCGCGATGCCGACGGGTACGTCACCTACGTGGGGAGGGCCGACGACGTTTTCAAAGCGTCGGGATATCGCATCAGCCCGTTCGAGCTGGAGAGCGCCCTCATCGAACATCCGGCGGTGGCCGAAGCCGCGGTCGTTCCCTCGCCCGATCCTCTTCGTGGATTCGTTCCCAAGGCCTACGTGATCCTCGCCCCCGGACATGAACCCGGACCGGACACCGCGCGGTCGATTTTCGCATTTCTGCGCGAGCGGGTTTCCGGGTACAAGATGATCAGGCGACTCGAGTTCTCGGACCTTCCCAAGACGATCTCGGGCAAGATCCGCCGGGTCGAGTTGCGAGGCCACGAGTCCGATCGACCGCCCCAAGGAGCCGCCAACACCAACGAGTACCTGGAGTCCGACTCCCGCTGAACCCCATCGTCACCGCGGGCCGGGAAAGTCCCACGGCAGAGATCTCTCCGTGGGCGGTACGGCCGGGGCGTGGAGAATGGGGGGGTCCCCGGGTTCGAACCACACCTCTTCGCCGGGAGAGCCGGTGGGCAGGTTGTCGGGCAGCCTGAAGCGCAGCCCTTCGATGTGGTCGAGCATCTGGAGCGACGCCGCGGGGTCGAGGGCCGTGGGGGCGATGACCGCCAGTTTCGAACCGACTTGGGCGACCTGTTCGATCGACCACCGATTCTCGTAGAAGCCGGCCACGCCGGACGCGTCGGGACCGACTTCTGCCTCGAAGTCTCCGTCGACGGACTTCTTCACCAGGTTGGCAATCCCGGCGAAGAGCTCCCGCGCCGGCCCGTCGATGGTGCTCGTGAGCACCACGATCGCCATCTCGTGTTTCTGATTCACGCCTGAGTAGGTGATGAATCCGGGGTATCCACCACCGTGACTGGAGAAATCGAGGCCTCCGTGCGACGCCAGCTGGAAGCCGAGGCCCCACCGCATTCCGCCGCCCTCGAACTGAACGCGCTGCATCTCGCGTTTGTGCCTGTCTTCGAACAGGTCCCCGCTCCCCACCAGGTGGGCCTGATACCAGCGCAAGAGATCACCTACCGTCGAACTGAAGCCGGTGGCGCTGTTCATCACCCCGGCCCGGATGTGGGCGACCGGCAGCCGCGGCCGGCCGGGGAGACGCATCGTGTAGCCCGTGGCGTGCTCGGCCATGTCGTCGGGGAGGTCGGGTGTTGTGTGACTCAACCCCAGCGGCGTGAGGAGGGTGTCCGCAACGTGGGTCTCGTAGGGCTGCGCGGTGACCGATTCGATGACCTGCCCGAGAAGGGTGAACCCTATGTTCGAATACTTGAGCTTCTCTACAGGCCCGAAGACCGGGACCACCTCGTCGACCTGGGCCACGATCTCATCGAGGTCCGGAAACCGATCCTCGAACCAGTGCGTCGTGGTCCCGTCACGGGTGATACCGCCACTGTGGCTGAGGAGCTGGCGGATGGTCACCGACTCGAGTTCGGTGTTCTTCGAAGAGCGGAACCACGGGACGTGCTCCGACACGGCATCGTCGAGGCGAAGTGCACCTCGGGCGAAGAGCGCCATGACAGCCGTGGCGGTGAACACCTTGGAGTGCGAGGCGATTCGGTATCGAGTGTCGACGGTCGCGGTGGTTCCTCGTTCCACATCTGCCATGCCGTGGACGCCGGCGTACACGGTTTCGCCGCCGACCGAGATCCCGACGGCGAGCGAAGGGATCTCCCGATACCACTGCTGAAACCGAAGCCAGTCGTCGAGCAGCGGCGCCAACGCCGCAATCCGCTCGCTCGTCTCACTCATCGGGCCAGCGTACTCCCACCCAACCGTGGGCCATGTGCGTGGGTTTCCCCGCAGCCAACCCTGGGTTGAGGAGGTGGATTTCCACGCAGCCAACCCTGGGTTGAGGAGGTGGATTTCCACGCATACAACCCTGGGTTGGCGTGACGGAGGATCGGGTTGCGGAGGTGGTGGCGATAGTTTACGATATTTGTCGACAGGAGTCATATCGCAAAGAGAGAGGAGCGACTCCAATGTCCGGTTACATCAAGGTCACGCCCGAACAGCTTCACGACACGTCGGCAAAGCTCAACAGCGGCGCCTCCGCCATCGAGACCACCCTCGGCGACCTCTCCGGTCGCGTCTCGGCCCTCGGGGCGGAGTGGGCAGGCCAGGCGTCGGGCCGGTTCCAGGAGCTGTACGCCCAGTGGCAGCAGGGGGCCCAGCAGCTGCGGGAAGCCCTCGTCGGAATCGGTCAGCTCACGGCGCAGGCCGGGTCGGCCTACCAGCAGAGCGAGGACGCCATCGCAGCTTCGTTCGGCCGGGGTTGACCCGTGGATGCCACTCCTCGCGAGTTCCATCGACCGGCGCGGGTTCATCCCGCGCCGGTCGTGGGCGAGGACGTGGACATCCCCGCACCACCACCCCTGCCCGCCCCCCAGTCGGGAGGTCTGCTCCAGGTGGTCCTTCCCATGCTGGGAAGCGTCGGAATGTTCGGCTTCGCCTTCATCCTGGGCGACACCCGCTACCTGATCATGGCCGGCATCCTGGCAGTGGCGATGCTCGCCTCGGGTGTGGCGTCTCGCGTCGCCCACACACGTTCCGCAAGACGCAGCCACGAACAACGCACGGTTCGATACCGCGAAGTCCTCTCCCAACTGCGCTCCCGACTCGAGACGGGCGAGAGCGCTCAGCGACGCTGCGCTCTCTACACCTACCCCGACGACTGGGACCTGTGGTCGGTCGTGGTCGATCGGCGCCGGGTCTGGGAACGGCGCCCTCACCACGACGACTTCCTCACCGTCCGCATCGGCACGGGCGGAGTGCCGGCGGCGGCGGCTCCCAGGCGCGGGAGGAGCGCCGACCCCCTCACCGAACCCGACCCGGACCTCGACCGGGAAGCCGAGGAACTCGAAGCCAGATTCGGTTCCGTCTCGGGACAACCGATCACACTCGACCTGGGCCCGATCGGGTGTTTGGCCATCGCCGGAGACCCGGACCGGGTCCGAGCAACGACCCGTTCAATCGTCACCCAACTCGCGGTCTTCCGGGCACCCGACGACCTTCGCCTCGTGGTCGCCCACACCCCCGAGACGGCCCTGGACTGGTCCTGGGCCAAGCACCTCCCCCACACCCATGCCGATGGCGGCAACCTCGTGACGGCGGACATCGACGACCTGGCCACGGTCCTTCACCAGATAGCCAAGCCCCGGCTCGCCCACATGG
>JAOUGY010000274.1 GCA_029865445.1 Acidimicrobiia bacterium
AAGGAGCAGTATCTGGCACGCAACAGCACATCCACTGGCTTCTTCGCCTACGCCTGGGACGGCACGACGGTCGGTGGAAAGAAGACCTACACGGTGCCGGACGGGCAGTATGTGATCGAGCTGTCGGTCCTCAAGGCGCTGGGCGACGCCGACAACCCGGCGCACTGGGAGACTTGGACCTCGCCAGTCATCACGATCGATCGACCGTAGCTGCCAAGTCTGCCGGGCCGGGAATACTCCCGGCCCGGCAGACCGAGGCTCGACCTCTGGCGTGGAAGCTCTTGTCGCGCCGCCCCGAGTTCGGGTTGTGGCACGCCATTCTCACCACCGACATGCGCACGACGGTGCCGGCGGTACGACCAAACCTGCGCCTATCCGCTCGGCCGGGACTTCCCCGAGGTGCTGGAGGCCCGATCGAAGCAGTCCCACACCTTCGAGCGGTCGGCACGCTCGGCCATGTTCGAAGAGCCCGACCGCACGGCTCAGATCCTGTTGGATGAGATCTCGAGCCGAGCCGGCAGTCGAATTACGCGTTTCCGGCGGACAGACGTGGGAGCTGCGAGGGCTCGCCGGGTTGACGGTCGATCCAACGCAGCGCCCTCCAGGCTGTGACCGACCTCGCCAACGCCCAAGCCGAGGTTCGATTCATCTACCGGCCGGCGTCGATCGGTCAGATCCACGGCGGCGGGGTCGACATCGCTACGACGATCCTGGCGCTGCGTTCGGAGACCCCTGGTCGTGTCGGCCGCCAACCCGCTCGGTGACGCGACCCGATCGGCGCCGGCGGCCGTCGCGATAGGCATGCAGCCGTCGGCCGGTTCCTGGTGCCGGTGCAGCCGTCTGCGCTCGGCACCGGCTTCGCCACCGACTGATCGACCCAACCGGTCAGCGCGACGATGCCGAGAGTCCGATCTCATGGACGAGGAGTGACAGAGCAGTCTATGTGCTCGTGCGCCGGCCCCGGAGGACCGACCACAGGACGATCAGGGCCACGATTGTCACGATCTGCGACAGGATGATCACCTTGGTCCGGTCGGACTTCGTTACGCCTTCGACAGGCTCAAATCGTTTCGTCTCTTCCTTCTTTTCCTCGAGCTTCGCCATATGAATACTCCCTTCGGGATTCACGCGGAGTGGTCAAGTCAAGCCTGGGCGGACTGCCGGCCCGGTTGTCCGGCCCGATCCATGATGAGGCGCCCTTCGCCCCCCTCGTCCCAAGATCACCGTCTCAGCACGAATGCGGCGTCGACAAGGGCCAGACGTCAGCTTCCGCTGGACCGCCGAGGCCGAAGCGAGGGCCGTGCCTGTTCTCGGGGCACCGCAGCGCGTGGGTCGCAGACCCGGCCCTTGCACCGATTCCACACCCGACCTCTCGAAGCTTCCTTTCGGATGGAATGTCTGCTCGGTAGGCTCTTGGCATGAAGATCGGTGAATTGGCTCGACGGACCGGTACCACGACGAAGACGATTCGCTACTACGAGGACATCGGGCTTCTTCCGGAGCCGGCTCGGACACGGAATGGCTATCGGGACTACGGAGACGAGGCGGTGGATCGACTGTCGTTCATCCGCGACGCCCAGGCGACCGGGTTGTCGCTCACCGAGATCGACTCGATCCTCGACCTCAGAAGCCGCGGTGAGACCACCTGTGAACACGTCACAGAGCTTCTGGGGCGCCACTTGGCCGCCCTCGACGACCACATCGAACGACTCCAAACAACCCGCTCGAAGCTCGCCGAACTGACCGAACGGGCGAACCGGCTCGACCCGGCGGCGTGTAGCGACCCGATTCGGTGCCAGACGATCAGCCACGACCTGGCTGACTCGGACCTCTCAGTGAACATCCACGCTGCCCCAGCTGGGCATCCGCACTGAACCGTTCGACGCCAATCTGGAGTATGCAGATTCACCAGTGGCGGGACGGTGAAGACTCCAGAGCGATGAGCATCACGAGATTTCGGCCAGAAACCACTTGACCTTCCAGCTGACTGGAAGGTGTACGGTGGGTTGCATCGCGAACAGCAGGAGTCTTTCGATGACGAACACACGCCACCATGATGTGCCTCCGCAGCCGGTCGATCGCCACACATCCGCGCAGCAGATCGAGGGGCATTCCGGGCACACCGCACATGACGACGGCAGCGGTCACGACAAGCATGCCGGTCACAGTCCGGCGATGTTTCGGGACCGGTTCTGGCTGTCCTTGGCCCTGACCATCCCCGTCGTGTTCTACTCGCCGATGGTGCAGGAGTGGTTCGGGTACACCGCCCCCTCGTTTCCCGGATCCGACTGGATCGCACCGGTTCTCGGGACGGTGATCTTCGTCTACGGGGGCACACCGTTCCTCAAGGGTGCCGTGGCGGAGGCCCGCGATCGTCAACCGGGAATGATGCTGCTGATCGGGATGGCGATCTCGGTGGCGTTCATCGCGTCGACGACGACCACCCTGGGATGGTTCGATCTCGAGTTCTGGTGGGAGCTGGCGGCATTGATCACGATCATGCTGCTCGGGCACTGGATGGAGATGCGGGCCATCGGCCAGGCGCGCGGTGCACTGGCAGCACTCGCCGAACTGCTGCCGGACGAGGCCGAGCGGGTCGTCGACGGTGCGACCGAGACCGTGACGATCGCCGACCTAGAGGTCGGCGACGTGGTCCTGGTCCGTCCGGGTGGACGGGTGCCTGCCGATGGGTTGATTTCGCAGGGCAGCGCAGAGATCGACGAGTCGATGGTGACAGGGGAGTCCCGTCCTGTGTCCAAGTCAGAGGGTGACGAAGTTGTGGCGGGCACGATTGCGACCGACTCTGCGATTCGGATTCAGGTCACCGCCATGGGTGACGACACCGCCCTTGCCGGCATCCAGCGTCTGGTGGCCGCTGCGCAGAGATCGCGTTCGCGGGCGCAGGTGCTTGCCGATCGAGCCGCCGCCCTCTTGTTCTACGTGGCGGTTGGAGCGGCAGTGGTCACGGTGATCGCCTGGATGGCGGCCGGGAGGGTCGACGAGGCGGTGGTCCGGACGGTGGCGGTGCTGGTGATCGCCTGCCCGCACGCCCTCGGGTTGGCGATTCCTCTGGTCACGTCGATCTCGACGTCGTTGGCGGCCCGCAACGGGATCCTGGTCAAGGACCGCCTCGCCTTGGAGCGGATGCGTACGGTCGACGTGGTCCTGTTCGACAAGACCGGGACCCTCACCAAGGGCCAACACGCCGTGACCGGGGTGACTTCGGTCGATGGTGACGACGACCGGGTTCTGCGGCTGGCGGCGGCGGTCGAGTCCGACAGTGAGCATCCCCTCGCCCGGGCGATCGTACGGGCCGGCACAGAACTGGGTGGCGTTCCATCCGGATCGGGATTCGTAGCCATGAGTGGACGCGGTGTGGAGGCGTTCGTCGATGGAGCACGGGTGGCGGTTGGAGGTCCCGCCCTCGTGGCGGAGCGGAACTGGGACATCACCGCAATCGCGGCGGCGACCTCTGATTGGGTCTCTCGAGGTGCCGGTGTGCTCTACGTGGCAGCGGACGGTGAGGCCATCGGGGCACTGGCCCTCGAGGACGAGGTCCGGGAGGAATCCCGAGCGACGGTCGATCGGCTGCACCGGCTCGGGGTTCAGGTCGCCATGATCACCGGTGACGCCAGGCAGGTCGCAGAAGCCGTCGGCGCGGACCTGGGGATCGACGAGATCCTCGCCGAGGTGCTTCCCGAGGACAAACACTCGAAGGTCGCCGAACTGCAGGCGCGGGGCAGTCGGGTGGCGATGGTGGGTGACGGTGTCAACGACGCTCCCGCCCTTGCCCAGGCCGATGTGGGGATCGCGATCGGCGCGGGAACCGACGTGGCCATCGAGTCGGCCGGGATCGTCTTGGCCTCCGACGACCCTCGGGGCGTGGTTGCGGTCCGGCGGCTCTCCCAGGCCAGCTACCGCAAGATGTTGCAGAACCTGGGCTGGGCCGCCGGATACAACGTGATCGCCATTCCCCTCGCAGCCGGGGCCTTGGCGTGGGCGGGGTTCGTGCTGCCACCCGCCGCCGCCGCAGCCCTGATGAGCGTCTCGACGGTGATCGTTGCCGCCAACGCCCAACTCCTCCGGAGGGTGGACCTCACCCGGACGGCGTGACGAAGATGACCGCACTGGGAACGCCGCTACGCGGCCAGTGTTTCTGATCGTCTATGTCAGGGGTCCCGGCGATCGAGGGCGATCCCGTGGCCGTGCGCCGACCGCCCGGGTCGGTGATCGACGTCGAGGTGTTGACGGGAGGCTCCAGGGGGACCGCAGTCCCTCTCCGGGGTCTGGGAACGGATCCGTTCGACGGCGTCACGATCAGAGAAGCGCCGGCGTTGTCGTCGTGGTTGCCGTCTGAGCAGCGGCATGTCGCAGCGGCGTCCGAGGCGACACTCCACAAGGCTGCGGCCGCGTCGATGTCGCAGGGAGATGACCGAGGCGGTGCGGTTTGGGGGCGCGCGCCTCTGCGATGAACCCTTTGGATGAGAACCTTCAGGCGCTCCTCATGCGCCGGTGTCAGCTCTCTGGTGAAGATGCTGCATGCCTCGCTCCGGTTGTCCGGAGAACTGGCCGACGGCACACTGCTCGGGTGGTTCAGCTCGCCAGGCTACGTCGGCTGGGCTCGAGACCGCATTGACCAAGGGCGGTCGAAGGCGGGGAGGACCGACCCTCACGAACTGCGCCGTGGCGACAGGGTTGGTTGGCATCCCGACGGCGGAGCACGAATCCTCGAGACGCGACCTGCGGCGAACCTACAACGGCGTATCTGGCTTCCTCGGTTGGCTCCGCCCGTGCGGCCGCACCGATGCGCTCATGGGAGGAGACCGAACGCGCTCGGTATTCGGCCCGAGAGACCTCGTCCAGATCCCGGGAGTCGTCGACGTCCACGACTTTGCATGACGCGATCGAACTGGCCTTCGCCGGAAAACGACCCACTGCTCAGTTCGGGCGCAAGGTGGTGAGGCTCACTCGTGCCGACGCAGAACTGTTCGAGGCACCTCAGCGCATGGAGGCTCTGCGCGCCGCCGACAGTCAAAACGGCACCGACACCTATTCCTACATGGTCGCCTTTGCGCCTGCCGGCCCACCAGCAATCGGGAAGTGACGTGGGTGGTCGTGCGTGAAGTCCATCTTTCGTACGCGCTTCGCAATGGGTCGTTTGGCCCTGCCGGGGATGATGTCCTCGGAGGAGGGTTGAGTTGCCCAGATCGGAGATTGACATGACCATGGCTTCTAGTGGGCCGGTGCTCGAGTGCTCGGGTTTGACCAAGTCGTTCGGCGACCACGCCGTCGTCAAG
>JAOUGY010000275.1 GCA_029865445.1 Acidimicrobiia bacterium
CGTTCTCCCCTCGGTCTCCTCGCCTCCTCGCTTCCTCGCTCCCTCGCTCCCTCGCTGTCTCTCCGACTGAGGACTGGGGACTGGAGACTGGAGACTGACCCTACGCCACCGGGAGGGGGCGGACCATGGCGGCGAGCATCCGGTAGGCCTGCTCGCCAAGGCCCTTCTCGTCCTCGTCGAGGAGGTTGGACATGACCTTCAGCGTCCACTCCATGAGCGGCCTGTTGCGTAGTCCGATGTGGGCAAGAGACCGCATGACGGCCGGATTGCCGATGAGCTTCACGAAGATCCGGGCCATCTTGTAGTACAGCCCGTATTCGTCTTCGAGGCGGACCGGGTAGCGAGCCAGAAGCGACAGATCACGAGCACCGAGGGCATCCCCGACGATCTCGGCGGCGATCCGGCCTGTCTCGTACGCGTAGGAGATCCCCTCGCCGTTCCAAGGGTTGATGGCTCCGGCGGCGTCGCCAACCGTGATCCAGTTCGGCCCGACCAGCGGTCCCTTGCTGAACGACATGGTCAGTTTTCCGCCGGCCGGGTTCGACAGCTTCGAGGTTTCGTCGAGCGCCCAGTAGTCGGGTGCAGAACGCACGTAGTCGTTCATCATCGTGGTCGTGTTGACGTGTTTCCAGCGTTTGAACGTGGACAGCAGGCCGACGCCGACATTGACCGTGCCATCGCCCAGCGGGAAGATCCATCCGTACCCGGGCATCGAGGCGCCGGTGGCATCCCTGATATCGAGCTGGCTCTCGAGGAAGGGATCCGCGGATCTCGGGCTGGCGTAGTAACCGCGGGCGGCAAGGCCCATGGGGTAGTCCTTGCGGCGTGACGATCCCAACTCTCGGCCGAATCGGTTCATCGAACCGTCTGCGATAACGACCACTCGAGGCTCGAGGCGCTCGATGGCGCCGCCTTTGGCGAGCTCGACGGCAACCAGACGCCCGGCGTCGATGACGGGTTTGGCCTCCGTCTTCTCCAGGACAGTGACGCCTTGGGCGGTCGCCAGCGCCGCGACCTGCTCGTCGAGGTCCTTGCGCCGGATCACCCCACCCCAGCTCGGGAATCGGGAGTGTTGGGGCCACTCGAGTTCGAGCATCAGGTCGTCGCCGGCGTACGACCGCAGTCCCGTGATCCGGTGGAACGTCGGAACCTCGAAGTCGAATCCCATGTCGAGCAACTGGGCGATGGCCCGCGGGGTCAATCCGTCCCCACACGTCTTCTCCCGCGGGTACTCCTTCTTCTCCACCAACGTCACCGAGTGACCGGATCTGGCAAGCCAATGGGCGGCGGCCGCTCCGGCCGGACCCCCTCCAATGACGAGGACCTCTGAGTGCATGGGTCAGAGTCTATGGTGCCGCCGCGCCGAGGCAGAATCCGGATCGCCCGGATTGGTGCGGTCCTTCGCCTGTCTCTAACGTCCCGTCCGTGAGTCGATCGCTTCCGGCCGCCTCGGTGGCACGTCTGCCGCGCTACCTCAGATATCTCAGGGGGCTTCCGAGGTCGAGAACGGTCGTGTCGTCCGAAGACATCGCGGAGGGCTCCGGCGTCAGCGCCGTTCAGGTCAGAAAAGACCTCTCCTTTCTCGGGGCTGCAGGCACCCGCGGCGTCGGCTACGACGTGACGGGCTTGGCCGACCAACTCGTACGAGCATTGGGGTTGGAGGCCCGGCACGGAGTCGCCATCATCGGCGCCGGAAATCTCGGCAGTGCTTTGGCCAACTACCAGGGCTTCGAGGCCCGAGGGTTTCGGATGGTCGCCATCTACGACATCGACTCCGACCGGATCGGCGGCAGAGCGGGGCCGCTCACGGTGCGGTCGATCGACCAAATGGCCACAGACGCCCGAGTAGACGACATCTCCATCGGGATGATCGCCACCCCGGCAGATGCTGCCCAGTTCGTGAGCGCGCTGGTCGTGGAGGCCGGGGTGCGGGCCATCCTCAACTTCGCACCCGTGGAGTTGCGCGTGCCCCAGGGGGTCAGCGTGCGCCGGGTCGACCTGGCCACCGAACTCCAGATACTCAGCTACCACCTCGTATCCAAACCCGAGGAGTGAGCCGGTAGCGCAGAGGGACGACCCGACGGACGGCCCGGTACACGCGGCATCGGTCAGTGCTTGACCTCCAGCCCCCCGAATATGACCGTCGCATTGATGTCGAGGGCCGGGGCGTCGGCCGTGAGGGTCTCTTTGGCGGTGATGTTCTCGAAGCCTGCGAAGATAGGAAGTCCGTGTGTCCTGACCTTCCATCCCTCGGGCACCCGTACCTCGGTCCCACCGAAGGCGGTGAAGACATCCAGGCTTGCGCCCGGAGCCAGTTCGGCATCTCGCAGATCAACTTCGGCTGCGCCGAAGACCGCTCCGATCGACCCGCCTTCGAATTGGTGCGAATGGCTGGCGATCTCGGTTCCGCCAAATGCCGTGAAAGCCTTCACCCGGTCGTCCGTCATGTAGGTACGCCGCGGGCGTGAGAACAAAACGGCGAGACCGGCGGCGATGATGACGACGGGCCAGACGACGGCGGCGTCCACCGACACGATGTCCAAACGGTCGACCAGCAAAGCGGCGCCGACCAGCATGACGATGATCGGGCCGATTGGATGTCGCGGGTTCGCCACCCATGCCAGAGCACCGGCGGCCACCAGCACCAGCGGCCACCATGTCGAGATGACGTCGCCCGCATCCCAGACATCGAGGGCGCCTCCGAGCAGCACGAGCCCGACTGCGACGACCGCGCCACCAAATAGGAGTCTCGACCTGTCCACGTTCAACCTCCTTTCCGGGTGCTGAGCACCAGCTCGCTTGCCACCACACTGCGGTATCGCCCGCATACGAGCCAGAGCACAAAGCAGGTACGAGCCGAGGCTCAAGCGGAGGCTTGCTTCTGGCCGACATCTTCACATGGCTCCGTCCAGGCGCGTGATGGTTCGAGCCGGGACATAGTCGTGTCCGTGCTCCTGTTGGTCGCCGGTACCGCCGCCTTCGTGTCTCGTTCGTCAAGGTCGGTGGTGCTCCAACAGGTGGAAGACGATCTTGTCGGCCTCCAGTTGATAGAGCTCCGGGTCGAAGCGTTGGGGCTAGCGAGCATCGCTCGTCGCGAGCTGCTCGCCAAGGGGGCGGCGGGCGAAGATGTCGCCGTCGACGACCTGGGCGCGGCGGTGGCGCCGATGGCATCACGGGAGGGACCCATCGGTGTCGAGGTGGAGCTTCTCGCCGCTCACATCGAGGAGAAGCTTGCCGAAGGTCTTCTTTCCGACGGCGTGAATGGGCGCATGCTCTACGTGGACGAACTCTTGTACACGATGTGCTGCGCCGGCAAGAACGGAGGGAACCGTGCCGTGTCCGATCGGGTCCGGACCATCGGATATCTCAGCGTCGGCCAGGCCGGAGTCACGTACTTCGTCGACGACGTGCTCGGCGCCATCCGGTATGTGAACGCTACCCCGATCGAGCCGGACGGATTCAGCGACTACATGGGCGGCGACGTCGGCTACCGGAACGGTGTCCCATCCGGGTCCGAGTTTTGGATCGAGGTGCCGGCATCCGCGGTGGCAGTCGACGGCGGAGAGCCGGCCGGTACCGCTCGCTGACCGGCGTCCCTTCCTGACACCTGTTGGGCGTGCGTCGAGTTTCCCCGATCGGCGCCGGGAATCTATCCTCAGCGGCGATGACGCTGGCCGACTATCTCCCAATTGCGATCATGTTCGTGCTGGCCGCGGGCTTCGTGGCCGTCTCACTTGTCGTGTCCCGTTTCTTCTCGCCCAGAAACCCAACACCGGAGAAGGTGGCGCCCTACGAATGCGGGATACTTCCAGAGACCGAACCCGCTCAGCGTTTCCCTGTGAAGTTCTACCTGGTAGCCATGCTCTTCGTGATCTTCGATGTCGAGATCATCTTCCTCTTCGCATGGGCTTCGAGGTTCCGGGACTTCGGCTGGTACGGAGTCGCCGCTGTCGGGATCTTCACGTTCTTCGTGCTCGAAACCCTCGTGTACGTGTGGAAGCGGGGAGCCCTTGATTGGAATGTCTCCCGCCGGGCCCGGTACGCGGGATCTCAACGCGAGGCTGCCTGATGGCCAAGGCATCCTCGCCTCCGAATCTTCTCACGACCACCATCGAGAAAGCGGCCCGCTGGGCCGCGACGCAATCGATGTTCCCTGCGACGTTTGGACTCGCCTGCTGTGCGATCGAGATGATGGCGACCGGGGCGGCCCACTACGACCTGGCCCGGTTCGGCATGGAAGTGTTCCGGGCGTCGCCCCGTCAAGCCGATCTGATGATCGTGGCCGGGCGCGTGAGTCAGAAGATGGCCCCGGTCCTGCGTCAGGTGTACGACCAGATGCCGGACCCCAAGTGGGTCATCTCGATGGGCGCGTGTGCATCATCGGGCGGAATGTTCAACAACTACGCACTCGTCCAGGGTGTCGATCAGGTCGTCCCGGTGGACATGTATGTGCCGGGGTGTCCGCCGGGGCCGCAGAGTCTCATGCACGGGATCCTCACGCTGCACGACAAGATCGTGGCCGGAGACATCGCCAGATGACCGCTGAGAACGATACAGTCGATTCGGAGGTCGCGGACCCGACGCCGGAACGATCCCTGCCGGACAACGAAGTGTTGCGCGGTCTCGTGGAGGCATTCGACGCAGCAGTCTGGGCCCCTTCCCACGGTCAGGATGTTGTGTCGATTCCCCGGGAGGACCTCGCCGAGTTGGCAGGAGCGGCCAAGGCGGCGGGGTTCGAAGTGTGCGCCGATGTCACGGCCGTCGACTGGTATCGCCGTCGCCGGCCGCGGTACGAAGTCGTGATCAACCTGCTTTCGCTCGAGCATCGGCTCCGGCTCCGGTTGCTCGTTCCCGTACCCGACGACGACCCCAGCGTCGCATCCGTCACTCCTTTGTGGCCAGGCGCGAACTTTGCCGAACGTGAGGTGTACGACATGTTCGGCATCAACTTCGAGGGGCATCCTGACTTGACCAGAATCCTCATGCCGGACGATTGGGAAGGTCACCCACTGCGCAAGGACTTCGGGGTCGGTGCGGTCCCCGTTCAGTTCAAGTCGTCCCACAAGGTCACCTGAGGCCGCTGAAGGAAAGCCCATGAGCGACGAGACCACAACCACACTTCCCGACGACACAGAGACCATCGACGTTTGGGTTGCGGGCACCGAAGAACCCGCCGGGCTCGAATGGGAGACGGCTGCCACCGACGAGGGCGCTCAGAAGATGGCGGTCGAGGAGCCCGAG
>JAOUGY010000276.1 GCA_029865445.1 Acidimicrobiia bacterium
CCCGACTGGAGCGGGAAGTGGAGCTGTTCGCACACCGCATCGGTCTCGGCCATCGCCTCGGCGACATCCCGTTTGAAGTCGTTCGGATGGGGACTGGTGAACCGCACCCTGCGGATCCCGTCGACCGCACCCACCTGGCGGAGCAGGTCGGCGAACAAGGGCCTCCGCTTGCCGTCGAGGGCCAGGTCCCGGCCGTAGGTGTCGACGTTCTGGCCGAGGAGGGTCACCTCCACCACGCCGTCGGCGGCCAGGCTCCGGACCTCGCGGAGGATGTCACCGGGACGGCGGGAGATCTCCGGGCCTCGAACACTGGGGACGATGCAGAACGTGCAGCTGTTGTTGCAGCCCACCTGAATGGTGACCCACGCCGAATGCTCCAGCTCACGGCGGACCGGGAGCGACGACGGCATGGCCTGGAGCTCGTCGACCACCTCGGTGACCGGACCCCACGCCTCGACGTGATCGAGCAGATCGACCACCCGGTCGAGGTTGTGGGTGCCCACCACCACGTCCACCCACGGTGCCCGCTCCCGGACCAGCTCCCGGTCCTTCTGCGCCGCACACCCGCCGACCACGAGAGTCATGTTCGGGTTGACGTCCTTCACGGCCTTGAGATTGCCGAGCGTCCCGTACAACTTGTTGTCGGCGTTCTCACGGATCGTGCACGTGTTGATGAACACCACGTCGGCGTCCTCGTAACCCGACGCCGGGACCATGCCGTCGGCGGTGAGGAGACCGGCCACGCGCTCGGAGTCGTGCTCGTTCATCTGACACCCGAACGTCCTCACCAAGAACCGCTTGCCGGTTCGCGACGGCAGGCGGTACGGCCGCTCGCGGCGAACCGGTTCGGGCAACAGGGTGGCACTCATGGAATCAGCGAGCGTAGTCAGAGGCCCGGAACTCCCGAATGACGG
The DNA here is from genome assembly GCA_029865445.1 of Acidimicrobiia bacterium. Taxonomy (GTDB): domain Bacteria; phylum Actinomycetota; class Acidimicrobiia; order Spongiisociales; family ZC4RG35; genus JAOUGY01. The sequence continues at coordinate 915 of JAOUGY010000276.1, forward strand.
TCACGAGGATCTGACCCGGATACTGCAGGTCTTCTTCCAGTTTGCGGGCGATCCGCCGAGCCAGGTCCCCGGCCGACAGATCGTCGATCTCACCCGGATCGACCACCACCCGCACCTCACGGCCGGCCTGCATGGCGAACACCCGCTCCACGCCCTTGAAGTCGAGGGCGACTTCCTCCAACCGCTCCAACCGACGCACGTACGACTCGAGCGCCTCGCGTCGGGCGCCCGGGCGGGCCGCCGAAACGGCGTCGGCCGCCTGCACCAGAACGGCGAGCACCGTCCGGGGTTCGACCTCGTTGTGGTGGGCTTCGATGCCGTGCACGACCGCCGGGTCCTCTCCGAACCGGCGGGCGATCTCCGCACCGATGAGGGCGTGGGACCCCTCCACCTCGTGGGTGACCGCCTTGCCGATGTCGTGCAACAGAGCCGCCCGCTTAACCGGCGCCGGGTCGATCCCCAACTCGTGGGCGAGCATCGACGCCACGTGGGCCGACTCCACCAGGTGGTTCAGCACGTTCTGGCCGTACGACGTCCGGTACTTCAATCGGCCGAGCAGGGTCACCAGCTCGGGGTTCATTCGGGACAGACCGACCTCGAGCAGCGCCCACTCGCCGGCATCGCGAACGGACTGTTCGACCTCGGCCTGGGCTTTCTGATAGGCCTCTTCGATCGACGACGGATGGATGCGGCCGTCGGCCACCAGCCGTTCCAGCGTCAGCCGGGCCACCTCCCGGCGAACCGGGTCGAACGAAGCCACCGACACCGCCTCCGGGGTGTCGTCGACGATCAGGTTCACACCGGTGACCGATTCCAGGGCCCGGATGTTGCGACCCTCGCGACCGATGATTCGTCCCTTCATCTCGTCCGAAGGAAGCGTGATGACAGACACCGTGCTCTCGGTGACGACTTCAGACGCCAGCCGCTGGATCGATGTGGCGAGAATGCGGCGCGCCCGCTTGTCCGCCTCCTCACGGGCCTTGATCTCCAGATCACGGACCAGCAGCATCGCATCGCGGCGGGCCTCGTCCTCCACCTGGCCCAGGAGCTTTTCCTTGGCGGCGATGGCGTCGAGACCGGCGACCCGGGCGAGCTCCTGACGGGCGTCCTCCCGCAGTTTTTCCACCTCCGACCGGACGTCGGTGATCTCACGCTCCCGGGTCAGCACCATCTGCTCCCGGGTGGCCAGGTTGGACGCCCGCTGGTCGAGCGTCTCCTCGCGCTGAGAGAGGCGGCTCTCCATGTTCTCCAACTCCACCCGGCGATGGGCGAGCTGAGCCTGTTCCCGCTCCCGGAACGTCTCGGCCCGGGCCCGGCCCTCCTCCTCGGCACGGGCCAGGATGCGCTGAGCCTCGAGGCGAGCGGACGACAGCGTCTCCTCTCCATCGCCCACAGCGGTGCTCTTGTTCGATCGCATGGCAGCACGGGCGAGGAAGTAACCCCCTCCGCCGGCCAACACCGTGGCCAACGCCACGGCAATCGCAAAGATCGCCGGACTATCCATCTTGTCCTCGTTTCATGCCCCGAAACGCACATGTGCCGAGCCCCGGCAGGGCTCGGCACACACGTCAGACGACACAACGGACCTTTCGGCAGCTCGTTACGTCGATGTCTGTATCACCAGCAATTTCATCCTCGATGGTTCTTTGCGTTTCAGGCGGTTTCGTTCGTGTGTGTACCCGACATTGTACTCGGGCACTCCGCCGTATCCGAGTACCGAAATCAGTCCTCCACGCCTGCCTCGACCTCGGCTTCGGCGAACTCGACCTCGTCCTCGACGTCCTCGGTGTCCCCCTCCGCCGAAGCGGCGGGTGCGACCAACTCATAGATCTTCGCCTGCAGTTGGACGGCGATTTCGGGGTTCTCACGCAGGAACCGCTTGGCGTTCTCACGTCCCTGACCCAATTGGTCCTGTTCGAAGGTGAACCAAGCACCGCTCTTACGCACCACGCCGTGATCGACCGCGACGTCGAGGAGGCTGCCCTCACGGGAGATTCCCTCCCCGAACATGATGTCGAACTCGGCCTGACGGAACGGTGGTGCCATCTTGTTCTTGGCGACCTTGACCCGGACCCGGTTGCCCACCTGTTCACCACCGTCCTTGATCGACTCGATCCGGCGGACGTCCAGACGCACCGACGCATAGAACTTGAGCGCACGCCCACCAGGGGTAGTTTCAGGTGAGTTGTGAACCATCACGCCGTCGACGAAGTAGTTGTGGTTCCCCTCGACCTCGATGTCGAAGCGGTGGGTGTGCCGGCCGTTGGGCGCCTTCGCCTCGATCGTCGTGATCGGGAACGGCATGAGCACCGAGGTAGCCCCGACGAACTCCGGCGCCACTGCGAACCGGCCCCGGAAACGAGGCAGGAGCTTGTAGTCCATCGACGGATGGACATACGGCGCAACGATCGCCTGCAGCTTGGCGGTGTTGGATGTGTCGAAGTCGATTCTCGGCTGGGCGGCGGCGCCGACCGTTCGCAGAGTCCCCGTCACACCCCAGGTGTCGCGCAGGTATTCGACGAGCCGCTCGCGGCTCCCCTCCGACAGCGCCTTGACGACCACCGCGGCCCGACCGCTGCCACCTTCCGTCCGGGCCTGCTTGCCCTCGCTCCGCATGCTGAACGAGAAGTCGTCCTGGTACCAGATCGCCAACGCCAGCGGGGTGAGCCGCTTGAGGTAGTCCTCCGACAGCACCTTGCCACCGGGCATGTAGACCGCACGTCTCAGCTCGGCCAGTTCGGGGAGCGGTGACATGTCGTGGAACACCGCGCCCGACTCGTTGGTCGTCCGACTGGTACCGACATTGGCGAACATCGAAGCCTTCCAATCCGCGTATCCGGTCTGCTTCGATCCGTGCCCCCAGCGATACCGGGCGGCATGACCGCTCCGCGAAGGCGAGAGGGCGCCATCCCCCATCAGGCCACCGAGAACGACCTCCCACTGCATCCCGGACAGTCGGCGCTCGACCGACTGCAGAACCGAGTCGCCCACCATCAACTCACCCGCCTCGCGCCAGCCCCCGGGAGTACGGATCAGGTGATTGGCGGTGGCAGCGAACTGGGCTCGCCCGTTCCCGGACGGCTTCGCCACCGTGAATCGGAGGAACTCGTCGGTGGCGCCGTTGTCGTACCAGTTGACGACCCGCCGTGGCTCGATCCGGCCGGACTCGGGGTCGTAGGAGAGAACCTCGACCGGCAGTTTCTGGTTGACGATCTTCCCGATCTTCTCCTGGGTGCCATCGGCCAGGGTCACCCGCGTGTTGTACGAGAAGCACCCGAACATGACACCGATCTTCTCGCGGAGTTGGTTGATGAAGACGGCGGTGGTGCGGGAGCGGTTGAGGTTGGCGGTGAGTTTGCGCAGCGCCTGGGACATGAGGCGGGCCTGCAGCCCCACATGGGTGTCGCCCATCTCGCCTTCGATCTCCGCCCGGGGCACAAGGGCCGCCACCGAGTCGATCACCACCACGTCGAGAGCGCCGGAACGGATGAGCATGTCGGCGATCTCCAGCGCCTGCTCACCGGTGTCGGGCTGTGAGATGAGCAGCTCGTCGACATCGACACCGAGAACCTTGGCGTAGGCGGGATCGAGGGCGTGCTCGGCGTCGATGAAGGCGGCGATGCCTCCGTTGCGCTGGGCCTCGGCGACGACGTGCAAGGCGAGCGTGGTCTTCCCGGACGCCTCCGGACCGTAGATCTCCACCACCCTTCCCCGCGGGACACCACCCACACCCAGGGCGAGGTCGAGAGATAGCGCACCCGTCGAGATGACCTCGACCTTGCGGTTCGCGGCATCTCCCATCTTCATGATGGCGCCCTTCCCGAACTGACGCTCGATCTGGGACAACGCCATGTCCAGTGCTTTGTCTCTCTCCATCACCTACTCCTGTTCGTCACTCGGTGGTCGCCCGGTGCGTCCCGAGCGTCTGGATCGCCCTCTCGGGGTCCAAGATACGACCCCGGTGTGACAAATAACACGCTTGTCAGTTCGGAGGACACTATCGAACACCCGTTCGAATGGCAAGGATCGTTGCGGTGGGCGAGAAGCGGTGCGCGGTGCGCCAGAGGGTTGTCCCCTTGGGGGAAGGTACCTGCCATCGACCGAAGGGGGATGAGAGTTAGGGGGAATCCTCAACGCGAGGTCACCGTGCGAGGTGGAAGCCTTGATCCGCCGCCGCTGGGAGACTCGCAACGGCGCTCTCCTGCGACACGGTGGCACCCAAGAAGCTCGACTCCCGAGTTGAGAATCCCCCTACCTCCCGGCCTCCGGCCGGCAGGACCTTCCCCCCTTTCCGGGGGACAACCGGC
>JAOUGY010000277.1 GCA_029865445.1 Acidimicrobiia bacterium
TTGTGATGGTTCAAACGGAGGTGGGCCACCGCCTCGCGGCGAGCGCAGGCACAAAGCAATACGGCGTTCCCTCGGTGGTCGCACAGCTTCACGCCCACGTGCGCGTCGGGTTCACCGTCCCGCCACAAGTGTTCGTGCCTCCGCCCAACGTCGGCTCGGCCGTCGTGGTCCTGGAGCGCACCGGTGCCCCCGAGGGTGCCGAGCGTGCGATCCAGCTCGCCGGCGCCGCATTCGGACAACGGAGGAAGATGCTCAGGAGCTCTCTGGCTTCGGTTCTGGACGATCCAGTCACCGTCCTCGAGCGGGCAGGAATCTCCCCCGAGTTGCGGGCAGAGCAGCTCACACCGTCCGACTATCTGGCGCTGGGAAGGGTGTCTCATGGATGACCTGGTCTACGAGGCCCCTGCCAAGATCAACCTGTCGCTGGAGGTGGGCGCCGCGCATGCCTCCGGATATCACCCCCTGAGGTCGTTGGTTCAGGCCCTGGAGTGGTGCGACACGTTGGCCGTCGACACGGCATCCGAGGACCGGCTCGACATCACAGGTGCCGATCTCGAATCGGACGGATCGAACCTCGCCTGGAAGGCCATCGAGGCGCTGGCGTCGGACAGGCCCCGCCTCCACATGCTCCTCGACAAGCAGATCCCGGCGGCGGCCGGTCTGGGTGGAGGGAGTGCGAACGCCGCAGCGGCGTTGGTCGCAGTCGCCGAGATCCTCGGTCTGAGCGCGGAAGTGGTGGCCGCTACCGCGCCGAGGGTAGGAGCGGACGTCTCCTTCTTCCTCACTGGAGGCACGGCGTGGATGGAAGGGTACGGGGAGCGCATCACACCGGTCGACGCTGTACGCGGTTGCGCCGTGGCGGTGGTGGTCCCGCCGTTCGAGCTCTCCACCCCTGAGGTGTATCGGAGCTGGGATCGGATGGATGGACCGAAGGGTCCGGGTGTCGAGGGTCGGATTCTGCCGCCCGCCCTACGGGAGTTCGGTCCGCTTCGCAATGACCTCGCTCCCGCCGCGATCGCGGTGGAACCGGAGCTGGGCGACTGGATCGCCGACCTGGGCGATCGATGGGGGAGGCCGGTGTGCTTGTCCGGGAGCGGACCGGCGTTGTTCGGCTACTTCACGGATGTCGACGAGGCGGCGTCTGCCGCTGCGGAGGTCGCCGGACCCAATCGATCATGTCGGGGGGTGGCGTTTCGGGAGGTCGGCGTCTTCCGCAAAGGTTGAGCGCTCGGTCTGCAACTCGCAGACCATGGGAGGCCGGCACCCGGGGGTTGGTTGTCGGCGAGAGGGATGGCGAGTTCGAAGATCGTTCGGCCGTCGACCCGTCCGTAGCGGATCTCGCCGTCCATGAGACGGGCCAGCTGGCGGGCGACCGTAAGCCCCAGGCCGATGGTGGAAGGCCGGCCCGGATCGTGGGCGGCGCTCCCGTACGGATCGAAGATTCCGGCGAGGTTCTCGTCTGGGATGCCGGCGCCGTTGTCCGACACCCTCAACAGCCCGTGGGCGCCGTCGATGCCCACCGAGAGGCGTATGTCGGGTCCTCCGTGTTTGTGGGCATTCATGATCAGGTTGCGGATCACCTGCCTCAAACGCAGGGGATCGGCCTTGACCATCGGAGGTCGCGTGTCGCAACACGTCACCTTGGGAACGACCTCCTCGGGGAGCGCCCGCAAGATTACGGGGACCACTTCGGCCAGATCCACTTCCTCGGTGAGGATCGTCAGCTGGACCTCTTCGGCGCGAGCGCTGACCACGAAGTCTTCGACCAGATCCCGCAGCTCTTCGCTCTGCTGAGCAACGAGGTTGACGAGGCCCTGGATCTCGTGCCGATCGAATCCGTCGAGGTCGTCGCGCATCTCGAGGCTGAGACCGACGATGACGGCGAGCGGGGTCCGCAGCTCGTGGCTGACAGAAGCGATGAACCTGTCCTTGTCCGCCAGCAGGCGTTCCAACCGTGCGGCGTTCTGTTCCCGGTCCCACGCTGCCCCGATCAGCTCTCCGACGGTTCTGACCATTGACCGTTCGGTGGCGTTCCAACGGCGGAGCCGATGCGTCACCACCCCAACGGCGCCCGCCAGCTTGTCTGCGGATGCGATGGGAAAGACCGTGTCGACGTGATCGCCGTCCGTCCAGTCGAAGACCTTGCCGGCCGTCAGACCTGCGCGGGCCGCCGGGTCCTCGAACCAACCGCGCATCGCCGAACGTTGCGGCGAACCGGGGACGCCTCCGAACCAGTCGATCGAGTCGGGAACGGCTGATCCGTCCCTGGCACACGAAACCACGTACACGGTGTCGGCCGACAGAGCGGCGTGCACGGCTCGCATCGATTCGTCGACCGCTTCGTGAGGCTCCCGCTTGATGAGGGCGGCCGCCGACCGGGCAATGGCGCTCTGCATACGAAGCATCACGTCCCTCTGGTCTGTCTGCTCGGCGATTTCAGTCAAGGCCGACGCATGGGCGTCAGTGGAATCACGGGCCCGGGCGGCGAGGGCCATGGTCCCGAGAAGGAGCGACTGTCCGAGTGTCTGCATCCCGACACCCATGTGGGGAGCACCGGCGAGCGACGGGCCGACGTAGTTGGCCACGAGGGTCGTCACCGAGGCTGTTGCCATCGGCAGAGCCATCCGGCGCAGACCGGATGTCCATCCGAGCAAGGCGTACGGAATCAAGCCGAGCCCGCCTACGAGCCAGGGATCCAGACCCCAGACCGCGCACCCGAGGACGCACGTCAGATACAGCGCGAGCGTCGCCCACGCTATCGCCACCAATGCGCGCGACCTGTGCCCATTGCCCATGAAGTACCCGGTCGGCACCGAACCTGCTGTGTTGCGTGACCCTCACATGAAAAATTCGTTCGCCCTTCTCGCCACATGTCTCTGTGCGCCGTGACAGAATCGGTGCAGGCAAGTGGGACGACGGCGCCAGCGCCGTCCGGGAGGAGAGGAGTGCGTCGGGGTTCAGCGCTGCTGCGGCGTTGGGGCTTGCGGCTGCGGTCATCGCCATGGCTGCCGACACGACCATTCTGGTACGGCCGACGACCTGGCTTTTTCGTATGAGGAGAAGTCCGGTAATGAGAAAGTTCCGCACATCCGTTGTCTTCGCGGCGCTCGTGCTGTCGCTCGTGGCGTCGGGGGCGATGATCGCTCCTGCCGCCAACGACAGCGGCTTTCGCACCGCGCAGGGGGCGATGCTCACCCCGGTCATGCCGGGTGTCGAGGTCACGCCCTTGCTCACGGTTGGCGACGTTCTACCGAGCGGATATCGCTTCGAGGCGATTCCCGACGGTATCGCCGTACGTCCTCGAGGGCAGGGTCGCGTCGACCTCTTCGTGAACCACGAGACGGGCAAGGTCCCGTTCCCGTACAACACGGCGGCGCCGACCGCTGCCAACGGTGAGAACGACTTCGACAATTCCCAGGTCAGCCGGCTGATCCTCAATCAGCATTCCGCCGGCGTGCTCAACGGTTCGTTCGTGATCACGTCTGCCTCGGGCTACCAGCGATTCTGTTCCAACTATCTTGCGGGTCCGGCCGAGGATTTCGACCGGGAGATCCTGCTCACCAACGAAGAGTCGCCCGATTACGTGTTCCGTCAAGAGGACTCGTGGCCTCCGGCCATCGGTGACGCCAACGAACGCGAGGTCGGACTCGTGGTGGCCTTGGACGTCCGGACCGGCAAGCACAAGCCAATCTACGGCATGGGCAGGCACAATCACGAGAACAGCGTCGCCATACCCGGATACGGGCATCCGGTCGTGATCTCGGGAGACGACACGTTCACGAGCGGACCGATCACCGGAACGTTCCCTGCCGGGGCAGTTCCGGCGCAGTCGCAGGTCTACTCCTACATCGCTCCCAGCACTGATGCGCTGATGGCGGACGAGGGTGACCTGTGGGCCTTCGTGTCCGATACGCCCGGGGTGAAGAACTACTACGACGTCCTGCCCGGGTCGGGGACAGCGGTCACCGGCCACTTCATCAAGGTACCCAGGGAGATCGCGACCGGTCTCAAGGCGGACGGCACCGAGGTGAAGGCGGCGGACTTCGGGTACCCGGCCCCACCGACCAACGGGTCGTGGCAACTCGACCTCCGGTCCACCACGCCGCTTGGAGTGGACGGTCCTCAGTGGGTCCTCGAGTATTGGAGCGACGTCAACAACGTCTTCCAGTTCGTGCGCATCGAAGACATCGCCTATGACAAGCGGCCCGGGATGGGCAATGTCGTGTACCTGGTGGACTCGGGCCGGGGTCGTCGTGCGAGCCAGAGTCTGGACACGCCGAACTTCCGCTCGACCAACGGTCGCGTGTGGAAGATGGTCCTCGACCCTCAGGATCCGACGGTGGTCACGTCGTTGACGGTCTTTGTCGAGGGGGATGACAATCCGGTTCAGACTCTCAACGAGGTGCACCAACCCGACAACATCGAGTCGACCCAGACCGGCATCCTGCTCACCGAGGACCCGGGATCCAGTCAGCAGTTCCCGATCGGGTCAACCGACCCCAACGCCACGACGGGCCGGCTCTGGTACGTGCCCTTCAGCGGTACGCCGGAGGTCGTGGCCGCCATCGATCAGTCCGCTGACGGCGGGCCGACCGACGTCGACGGCCGCGCACCCGGCAACCTGGGTGCGTGGGAATCGACGGGCATCGTGGACGCCTCGGCCGCGTTCGGTCCGGGAGCGTTCCTCGTCAACGTCCAGGCCCACACACTGTGGATCGAGCAGGCTCCCGGCGACGACAACAACGGCGACGGCCAGCCCGACTTCACCTACAAGCGGGAAGGCGGCCAGCTCATGCTGATCCGCATCCCTGGAATCTGAGCCGACGACAGGGGAGGGCGGTCGATCATCGGCCGCCCTCCCCCCTTTTCGCCTCTCGGTGAGCGACCTCCTCCTACGACTCTTCGTAGAAACGAACCGTGAGGCTCAAATCGATCACTACGACCGGTGTGGTGACCTTGTCGCATTCCTCGACGAGGTCTCCTTCAACCCACGCGCACGCGACGTACCAAAGACCGTGGAAGGTGTGGTCACCGGCGTCGAGACCTTCGGGGAAGTTGAAGGCCCACTGCTTGGCGATCACGCCCGGCCAGTCTCGACCCCAGGGCTGGGTGGTTGTGAAGGTCGGCTCGATCGGGATACCATCGACGTTGAGTTCGAAGAGCATCCCTTCAGGGTGCCGCCCGAACCCATCACGGGTCTG
>JAOUGY010000278.1 GCA_029865445.1 Acidimicrobiia bacterium
CGCCGCTGGAGACCACTACCGCCACGATTCCATGGTCCGAGACCGCAGCGGCCGCCTCCGCCACGCCTGGTTGGCGCACCAGCGCTGCCTCGATCTCGCCGAGTTCGATTCGTGTCCCCCTCACCTTGACCTGGTCGTCGAGACGCCCCTCGAAGGCGATGCTGCCGTCCTCGAGCCACCGACCGACATCCCCTGTGCGGTAGGTCCAACCGAGAGCGCCAACGAAGAACGCCTCGGCCGTCAGGTCGGGGCGCCCGTGGTAGCCGCGAGCGACCTGGATCCCCGACACACAGATCTCACCGATGCCTCCCGGCGCCACCGGCTCGTCGTCCGAATCCAGAATTGAGATCTCGACGTTGGTGGTTGGTCTGCCGATGGGGACGACACCGAACGGGGCACCGGCCCGGCACGGCTGCTCGGTCACGCCGATCGAAGCCTCGGTCGGGCCATATACGTTGGACATCGAAACATGCGGGAGCTTGGTCAGAATCGTGTCTACGAGATCCTGGTGCAGTGGCTCGCCCCCGGCCTGAATCATGCGAAGCGTGCGGCAACCCATGAATCCCGGTCGGTTCGCGACGGCTCGAAGCAGGCTGGGCACCATGTTGACGTGTGTCACACCGTGTGTCTGGATGACGTCGACGACGTAGTCGATGTCCCGCTCCCGCGATTGGTCGGTCACCACGACTTGAGCGCCGGCATACAGGGGCCACAACATTTGAATGAGAGACGCATCGAAGCTGATGGAGATCGCGAAGAGAGCTCGGTCATCGGGCTGGAGCCCGAACCGGTCCTGAAGCCACATCATCTGATTGGCCAAACCCTGATGAGCCACCATCGCACCCTTGGGCGACCCCGTAGACCCTGACGTGTAGATGATGGCGGCGGTGTCGGTCGGTTCAACCCTGCGCTCGACGCCGCCGCTCGTCGCTTTCCACTCGGTGGGGAGGACGGTACGGATCCCGTCGATACGAGGGAGGTTGGCCACGTCGGTCAAGACGAGATCGGCACCGCCGTCAGAAAGCGTCGCCCGGATGCGTTCGTCGGGAAGGGCCGGATCGATGGGAAGGTAGACAGAACCCGATCCCACAACTGCATGAACAGCGGCGACCAGTTCGATCGACCGGTCCATGACCACAGCGACGACCCCGGCCCCGCCGATCGCCCCCCGGGCGGCATCCACGAGGTCCACGAACTCGCCGTAGGAGAAGTGCTTCGAACCGTGGATGACCGCCGGTCGCGATCTGTCGTGGGACCGGAGCCACCCGTCGAGATCGAGCAACGTCGGGACGGAGATGACGTCTTCATTTTCCACCCGGGCCGGGACCAACTCGGGCACCAGACTCCCACCCCTCGCTGTCTCCGGTCAAGGTATCGGCGGCGACCGGTTTCGGCTATGGACCGATGGACCTACCTTGCGCAGGCACCGAGATAGGGCTCGAGCACGATGTCCCACCCCGATTCATACTGGTCGCGCAACGCCATCGCCTCGTCCCCGAACTCCTCCCACCCGGAGTGCTCCAGCACGAGCCTCGTTCCGCCCTCCGGTTCCTCGAAGAACCGCACCTCGAGAGCCGAGGCGGCCACCGGATCGGGATTGGGGTGCCACGACAGCCGGAAGCGGTGCGGCGGTGACCAGGCGGTGACGTCGGCCCACCGGACCTCCTCACCGGTCGGCCCCACCTCGATCACGCCGCCACCCACATGTCCCTCGAACCGAACGTCCCGAGTGTCCTCGCCGTTGATGGAGTGGGTGACCACCGGCCACCACTCGACCATGCGGGTGGTGAACAAGTCGAATGCTTCCCGTTGCGACAGCGGGACCACCCTGGTCTTCACCACGGGGGCCACTCGATCGGTCAGGTTCGTCATGTATGCCTCCTCCGAAGCGGCTTGCGTGTAGCGGTCGAGAAGTCGGTCCCAGACCTGATCGGTCCAAGCGCGCAACACAGCCAGACCCTCCGGGGCGGCTGTGTAGATGCGGCGAGTTCCGCTGTCGGTCACCGTGACGAGTCCGGTTTCGAGCAACACCTTGAGATGTTGCGAGATCGCCGGGCGCGACACCGGGAAGTTCGATGCGAGGTCGGCCACGGATCGTGATTCCCGCGCTACGAGTTCGAACACCGCTCGGCGCGTGGGGTCCGACATGGCGGACAACAGCGGATCGACTTCCATCCGCCAATCGTAAGTTATTACTTACCGTAAGTCAATACTTACGAATCGTTCCAATCAGTGGGTTTTTTCGTGAGCCTTGCGAACCTCGGCGTCCGGCCCGGGGAAGAAGACGGACTCGTGTCCGTCTTCCCAGCGGACCCGGTACGGCGGCTGATTCCCCTCGCCCATCGCCTCGAGGACCTCACCTTCGCGATCGGTCTCGCCGATCACGTGGCCCTTGACGATGATGTGGTCTCCGGGGCGTGCCTTCATGGAGTCCTCCGATCGTCCTACCCCGCCATCGTCCCGGCCCCCGCCCACCTCCACCAGAGGCCCAGGTCCCCACGACGCTCTCCGAAGTTGCGATCGCGGCAATCGCGAAGTGAAAGCCACGGACACAATTTCCCGCAACCGATTGCGGGGTAGCCTGGGGGGACCCGAACAGGAGACTCCGTGACCACGTTGGTAGCCGTCGCCGACACCGTGTTCCCCACGCTCGACCCCGCCCGCAAGGCTCTGGAAGGGCTCGATGTCGAGCTCGTCATCGCCGAAGAGCCGACGCCGGAGGCGGTCCTCGCCGTCGCCGCCGATGCCGATGCCTTGTTCGTGACCTACGGCCAGATCACCGCAGACATCATCGGCGGGCTCAACCGGTGCAAAGTGATCGGCCGGTTCGGGATCGGCACCGACAACATCGATCTCCGGGCGGCGGCCGACGCCGGAATCGTGGTCACCTATGCCCCCGTCTACTGCCTTGATGAGGTGTCCGATCACGCGATGGCGCTCCTTCTGACCCTCGCCCGCAAGACGGCCATGGCCAACACGATGGTTCACGGAGGCCGTTGGGAGATGCCTGCCGTGGTCCCGATCCACCGCCTGCGGGGGCGGACGCTGGGACTGGTGGGACTCGGCAACATCCCCCAGAAGATCGTCCCCAAGGCGCAGGCCTTCGGTATCGACGTGATCGCCTCGGACCCGTACGCGCCCGACGAGGTCTTCGAGCGACTGAACGTGCGCCGGGTGGACTTCGAGGAACTCCTGGAGACATCAGATTTCGTTTCTGTTCACGCTCCCCTCACCGCGGAAACCCAGGGCATGTTCAACACCGAGGTGTTCTCGAAGATGAAATCGACGGCGCTGCTCGTGAACACCGCCCGCGGTCCGCTCGTGAATGTCGAAGACCTGGCCAAAGCCCTCGACGGGGGTCAGATCGCCGGGGCGGCCCTCGACGTGCTTCCCGTGGAACCCCCGCCCGTGGGTATGGGACTCCTCGGCCGGGACAACGTGATTCTCACACCGCACACCGCGTTCTACTCTGAGGATGCATTGCTCGACCTGCAGACCACCGTTGCCACCGACGTCGCCACCGTGCTCCGCGGTGGCACGCCCAAATTCCCCGTGCGACTCCCGACATGAACGAGTCGTGAGCAGCCTCCTCGACGATCTCCGCGCCGTCGTCGGGCACGAACGAGTGCTCGACGGCTCACTGGATCGGCACCTCTACGCCACCGACGGTGGTGCACTGCGCGGGGACACGTCGATGGTCGTCATGCCAACCTCCACCGCCGAGGTGGCGGCGATCGTCCGGCTCGCCGGGCACCACGGGGTCGCCCTGGTGGCACGAGGCGCCGGCACCGGGCTGGCAGGAGGAGCGATCCCCCACGATGGCGCGGTCGTCGTATCGATGGCTCTCATGGACTCGATCGCCGAGGTCGACCTCGACAACCGGACGGCCTGGGTCGGCCCGGGGGTCATCAACCTCGACCTGTCCCGCCACACCACGCCCCACGGCTTCCATTTCGCCCCCGACCCCTCGTCCCAGCAGGCGTGCACCGTCGGCGGCAACGTGGCCAACAACTCCGGAGGTCCTCACTGCTTGGCCGAGGGATCCACGGTGAACCACGTTCTCGGCCTCGAGGTGGTGCTGGCCGGGGGTGATGTGTTGGTGGTTGGCGGGACGGCGCCGGACCCGGTGGGCCTCGACCTGCGCGGAATCCTCGTCGGCTCGGAAGGAACCCTGGGCATCGTCACCCGCATTCTGGTGAAGCTCACACCCAACCCGCCCGCAGTGAGGACGATCCTGGCCGCTTTCGACACCGTCGACGACGCCGCAGCCACCGTTTCCGCCGTGATCGGCGCCGGAATCGTCCCCGCTGCCCTCGAGATGATGGACCGCCTGATGACCGAAGCCGTCGAGAACTGGCTCCACGCCGGCCTGCCGGTCGATGCGGCCGCGATCCTGCTCGCCGAGGTCACCGGCGACCCGGCGGCCGTAGACGCCGAGGCGCGCCTCATTCAGCAATTCGCCGGCGCCAACCACGCCAAGTCCGTCCGGCTCGCCGCCGACGAGGCCGAGCGGGCCGTGTTGTGGCGGGCCAGGAAGTCGGCCTTCGGCGCCGTGGCACAAGCAGCTCCCGACTACTACCTCCATGACACGGTGGTGCCGAGAACGAAGCTCGTCGAGACGATGCAAGAGGTGTATCGCATCGCCGAGAAGCACGGCATCACCATGCTCAATGTCTTCCATGCCGGCGACGGGAATCTCCATCCGATCATGGCCTTCGACCGAGCCCAGCCCGGGATGCTCGAAACCGTTCAGGCGGCCGCCGAGGAACTCGTCGAGGTTTGCGTGAGAAACGGCGGGGCTCTCTCCGGCGAGCACGGAATCGGTCAAGAGAAGCGTGATCTGATGCCGCTGATGTTCTCGGCAGAAGACCTCGATGCCCAGGCCCGCATCAAGGAGGTCTTCGACCCTGCGGGAACGTTCAATCCCGGCAAGGTCTTGCCACACGGATCTCGGTGCTTCGACTTCGGACGACCGATTCCAGACGGGACATGGGTGTGATCCAAATGAACCAAGCCCCTCCCCGTCTCTCGGACCTCGAAACCGCCGAACCTCGATCCGGCCTCCCGGCGGCAGAGTTCGTGGTGTCGCCTCGATCGACAGAGGAGGTCGCCCACGTACTGTCGGCCGCGTCCGAGGAGCGGGCGACGGTTCTGATTTGG